>NZ_JBWKYJ010000065.1:0-28176 GCF_059423685.1 Acidovorax sp. GW460-11-11-14-LB4
AGCCCCCGAAAACCCCACCACCGCCAGCAGGGCCCACGCGCCCTTGCTGACCGCGCTGTTTGCGTCCACCGCCCTGGCCGCCTGCGGAGGCGGCGGTGGCGACAGCGCGCCAGGCACGGGGACACCCAGTGCACCTGCGCCATCCACCCCCTCGCTGGGCAACTACGCCCATCCCTCCGCCGGCACGGACAACGAGGCCGCCCGCTTTCTGCTGCAGGCCCAGTTCTCGGCATCGACTGCCGAAATCGCGGCGCTGCGCACCACCACCTACGCCGACTGGCTGGAGAGCCAGTTCAATGCGGGCCCCAGCCAGGGCGGCTGGGACTGGCTGAACCAGCGCGGCTACGCAGACATCAGCAACGACACGGCCTACTACGACAACTCCTACCCTGCCGATTACATGATCTGGTACCAGCTCATGAAGTCGCCGGACGGTCTGCGCAAGCGGGTGGCGCTGGCACTGTCCGAAATCTGCGTGGTCTCGCTCAGCGGCGTGGACATCACCTGGCGCTGCCATGCCATGGCCTGGTACTGGGACCAGCTGGTGAACAACGCGTTTGGCAACTACCGCTCGGTGCTGGAGAACGTGACGCTGAACGCGGCCATGGGCTACTACCTCAACACCCGTGGCAACCAGAAGGAAAACGCCGCCACGGGCCGCCAGCCCGACGAAAACTATGCCCGCGAGGTCATGCAGCTCATGTCCATCGGACTGGTCGAGCTGAACCTGGACGGAACCCCCAAGAAAGACGGCGCCGGCAAGCCCATTGACAGCTACACCATGAACGACGTGACCAATCTGGCACGCGTGTTCACGGGCTACGACTACGACCAGACGCAGAACGTGCCGACCACCGTGCCAGGCACCACACGGGTGATCTCCAACACCACCTTTGCGCGGCTGCCCATGGCGCTCAATGCATCGCGCCACTCCACGCTGGCCGCCACCTTCCTGGGCACCACCGTGCCCGCCAACACGCCCGGCGCCGCGGCACTCAAGACCGCGCTGGACACCTTGTTCAACCACCCTAACGTGGGCCCCTTCATCGGCAAGCAGCTGATCCAGCGGCTGGTCACCAGCAACCCGTCACCCGCCTACGTGGCCCGGGTGGCAGCCGCCTTCAACAACAACGGCGCCGGCGTGCGGGGTGACCTGCGCGCAGTGGTCAAGGCCATCTTGCTGGACGACGAGGCACGCTCGCCCACCGGGCTGACCCAGCCTGGCTTTGGCAAGCTGCGCGAGCCCATGCTGCGCTTTGTGCAGTGGGGCCGCACCTTTGGCATCAACTCGGTGCAGGGCAGCTGGAAGATCGGCGACCTGAGCGACCCCGGCTCGCGCCTGGGCCAGAGCCCGCTGCGTTCGCCCTCGGTGTTCAACTTCTTCCGCCCAGGCTACGTTCCACCATCCACGGCCCTGGCGGCAGCGGGCGCCGTGGCACCCGAGTTCCAGCTGGTCAACGAGAGCAGCGTGGGGGGCTACCTCAACTACATGCAGGGCGTGATCCGCAACGGCATCTTTGTGAATGCCCCGGAGCTGCCCAACAATGCCAGCAGTTCCAACAACGGGTACGACATCAAGGCCAGCTACGCCAACGAGCTGGCCATCGTGGCGGATGCGGACGCACTGGTCGCACGCATCAACCTGCTGATGTGCGCAGGCCAGCTGTCCGCAGCCACCGTCAAGCTCATTGCGGACGCGCTGAAGGCAACGCCCGTCACCGCCGCCAGCACCGACGCCGTCAAGCTCGACCGCGTGGCGGCCGCCGTCTTCCTGGTCATGGCTTCGGCCGAATACCTCGTTCAAAAGTAAGCCCTGCCATGCACCTGCTTCAACCCGAACTCCACACCCGCCGCGCGTTTCTGCGCCGCTCCACCCAGCTGGGCCTTGCGGGCACGGCCCTGCCCTTTGCGCTCAACCTGGCTGCCATGGGCGAGGCGGCGGCCTTCAACGCCACCGACTACAAGGCGCTGGTCTGCGTGTTTCTGTACGGCGGCAACGACTATGCCAACACCGTGGTCACCTACGACGACGACAGCTACAACCGCTACAACACCATCCGAGGCGGTGGCTCAGGCCAGACGGCGGGTGGCATTGCGTTGGCCAAGGCAGCCCTCGCCCCCACGCTGCTGACACCCACCACGCCGCTGCCCGGCGGCCGCCAGTACGCGCTGCACCCGGCCATGACGGGGCTGGCTGGCCTGTTCAACAACGGCAAGGCGGCCGTGCAGCTCAACGTGGGCCCGCTGGTGGTTCCGCTGACGCGCGCGCAGTACAACAGTGCCGACCGCGCCACCTACCCCGTGCCGCCCAAGCTGTTCTCGCACAACGACCAGCAGTCGGTGTGGCAGTCATCCTCGCCCGAGGGCTCCACCGTGGGCTGGGGTGGCAACATCGGCGACCTGGCGCTGTCCTCCAACGGCAATTCGCTGTTCACCTGTATCTCGGTCACGGGCAATGCGGTGTTCCTGTCGGGCGACTCGGCGCTGCAGTACCAGGTCAGCACCAACGGGGCCGTGGCCATTAACGGTGTGAAGAACCGGGTGTACGGTTCTTCAGCGGTGCAGAGTGCGCTCGCATCGCTCATCCAGCAGCCACGCACGCAAACGCTGGAGAACGAATACAACCGCGTGACCACCCGCGCCGTGACAGCCGAAAGCCAGATCACCAACGGGATCGCGGGTGTGACGCTGGCTACCACCTTCCCCAACAACAACTCCCTGGCCAACCAGCTCAAGATGGTGGCGCGCCTCATTGGCGCACGCACCAGCCTGGGCAGCAAACGCCAGGTGTTCCTGGTGTCGCTGGGGGGGTTTGACCTGCACGACAACCTGATCGCGCAACAGCCGGTGCTGATGCAGCGCGTGAGCGAGGCCATGACCGCGTTCTACAACGCCACGGTGGAGTTGGGAGTGGCCGACAAGGTCACGGCGTTCACCGCCTCCGACTTTGGCCGCACGCTCAGCTCCAACGGCGATGGCTCGGACCACGGCTGGGGCAGCCACCACTTGGTGGTCGGCGGCGCCGTCAAAGGCAAGGCCTTCTATGGCAGCGCGCCGCCGGTCAGCATCACCAACACGGCCGCCCCCGAAGACCAGTGGCACGTGGGCCAGGGCCGCCTGCTGCCGTCCACCTCGGTGGACCAGTACGCCGCCACCCTGGCCAAGTGGTTTGGCGTGGCCGACAACGAAATGGCGGGAGTGCTGCCCAACATCACGCACTTTGGCGCAGCGGCGGGGCGGCCGGACTACCCGGTGGACCTGGGGTTCCTGTAACTCGATGGAGCCCCCGTGACCCGGGGGCCTGCAGGTCGCGACCACGGCAAGGGCCTGGGCCACCACCCGGCTCCCCAATAATGGCAGCATGACGACTCCCTCTGCTTCACCGCTTCGCCCCCGCGTGGTCATCATCGGTTGCGGATTCGGCGGCCTTGAAGCCGCCCGGGCCCTCCAAGGCGCGGCAGTGGATGTGACCCTGGTGGACAAGACCAACCACCACCTCTTCCAGCCCCTGCTCTACCAGGTGGCCACGGCCGGGCTGTCAGCCCCGGCCATTGCGGCGCCCATCCGGCATCTGTTCCGGCAGCAGCGCAACGTGACCACATTGCTGGGCGAGGTCACCCGCATCGACGTGGGCCAGCGCACCGTGCACCTGGCAGACGGCGCCGCGCTGCCGTATGACCACCTCATCGTGGCCGCCGGCGCCACGCACAGCTACTTTGGCCGCGACGACTGGGCGGCCTATGCGCCCGGGCTCAAGACGCTGGACGACGCGTTCGAGATCCGCCGCCGCGTGCTGCTGGCGTTCGAGGCGGCCGAGAAGGAACCCGACCCCGCACGCAGCGCGGACTGGCTCAACTTTGTGGTCGTGGGCGCGGGCCCCACGGGCGTGGAAATGGCCGGCACGCTGGCAGAGATTGCGCGCCACACGCTGCCTGGCGAGTTCCGCCACATCGACCCCGCGAGCGCGAAGATCATCCTGCTCGAAGGCGGTGCACGCGTGCTGCAGGCCATGCCCGAGGCCCTGAGCCAGCGCGCCAAGGAACAACTGGAAAAGCTGGGCGTGGACGTTCGCCTGGGCGCCCGCGTCACCGCCATCGACAGCGATGGCTTGAAGGTCGAATCACCTGCAAGCGCTAGTACATCAAGCGCAAACAGCTATCAAATAAATAGCAAATGCATTGTATGGGCAGCGGGTGTGGCTGCGTCACCCCTGGGCCGCCACCTGGCGGATGCCACCGGTGCCAGCACCGACCGCGCGGGCCGCGTGGTGGTGGAGCCAGACCTGACGTTGTCCGGCCACCCCGAGATCAGCGTGATCGGCGACCTGGCGGCCGCCAAGAGCCACGTGGCAGGCCATGAGCCCACGCCCGTGCCCGGCGTGTCGCCTGGCGCCAAGCAGATGGGCCGCGCCACGGCGGCCAACGTCCTGCGCCGCCTGGCGGGCCAGCCCACCCAGCCGTTTCGCTACCGCGACTACGGCAACCTGGCCACCATCGGCCGCAACTCCGCCGTGGTGGACCTCACCTCGCCCGCCGGGCCAGTGCGGTTCTCAGGCTACTTTGCGTGGCTGTTCTGGCTGTTTGCGCACGTGTACTTCCTGATCGGCTTTCGCAACCGGCTGGTGGTGCTGCTGGACTGGGCCTGGGCGTACTGGAGCTTTGCACGCTATGCGCGGGTGGTGACGGGCATTGAACGCCATGAGACCGCGCCCCCGTCCCCGACACCGCCGGGCACCTGACGGCCACGCGCGCTGCGTGGCGCAGCGGCCAAAGCCAGCGCCTTGCCTGCAGGCTCTCGCCACAAATATCTGTTGCGTTACGGCCCCACCTGCTCCACCCACGCTGCCAGCTCACTGGCCAGCTGGCCCGACGCCGCCGCCAACGCGGCCACGCCGCCCGCCGAGTCGGCCGACTTGGCGGGCTGCTGCACGATGAACACGCGCTGGCCGCGCAGCGATTCGCCCGCCGGGGTCAGCTCGACCACCGTGGCGCGCAGGCGCACCACCCCGGCGCTGTCGCTGGGACTGGTGAACAGGTGGCTGAACTCCTCCAGCTCGGTGCGCAGCACCAGGGGCAACTTGTTGCCCTGGGCGGGCTCGCGGGCCTGGGCGGCGCCGTCGTCGGCCTTGAGCACGGCGCGGCGCTGGCCCAGTTGCTCGCGCAGGCGCTGCTGCAGCAGCTGTGCAGGCGGCTGGCTCCAGCGGGCCTGGCTGTAGGGACGCAGCTGCTGGGCGTCGGCATAGGCCAGGCGGTACAGCACGGCGTTCCCCCCCTCGGGCAGGCCGGGGGCGTCCATGTCGGCCATCGCCAGCGGAGGCAGGGGCGCACGGCGGTCGGTGGGCACGGTGGCCAGCGGGCCGGGACCAAAGTCATACAGCACGGGGCGGGCCGGAGGCGCTGGCAGGGCCGAGCAGCCCGTGAGCAGCAGCACCGCCGCCAAACCACAGCCCCACAGCGCAGTAGCGCTGGATGAATATGCCTTGGTTGCTATATTTTTAATAGTATTCATGTTCACTCCTCACAGAGGGCCTGCGCCACCAATGCAGCGCGGGAGGGGGTCCAGCTCACGGGGCGCTGCCAAACCCTGGCTCACCCGGCCCGGGCGGGATGCGCCCCGAGCCATAGATGAACAGTTGCGGGTTGTCGCTGATGCCCCCCGCCGCGCGGCCCATCTGGCGGGCGGCGCGGGCCGTGTCGTCGGCGGCGCGGTTCACTCGGGGCAGGGTCGCGGTGCTGAACTGGTCCGCTGCGCGCGCCAGCGACTGGGTGCCAGCGGTGATCTGGTCGATGGGGCCACCGTCGGCGTTGAGCCGCTGGTTGGTCTTGCCCAAGTCCACCGCCAGGGTCGAGACACTGGCGCCCGCCTGCTGCAATGACTGCAGGGTCTGGCGCGCATCGCTGGCCAGGGGCGGCAGCGCGGCCAGGGCCGGGTCCAGGCGCTGGGCCACGGTGGCATCAAGCCGCTGGGTCAGGGTGTTGACGCTGCCGGCGGCCTGGCCGATGCTGGACAGCGCCTCGGTGAGCTTTTGCTGGTTGCTGTCGCCCAGCAGCTGGTTGATGCGGCGCGTGGCCTCTTCGACCTGGCCGAGGATGGCGGGCGCCTGCTCGGCCAGCTTGCCAAAGGGCGAGGGCTTGAGCGGCAGGCGCGGCAGGCCGCTGGGGCCGGGGGGCAGCTCGGGGTAGGGCTTCTCGGCATCGTCCAGTTGCACGTGTGCCAGGCCGGTGACGCCCTGGTAGCCCAGCACCGCAAAGGTGGTGGGGCTGATGGGCGCCTGTTCGTTGACCGCAATACGGATCAGCACGTTGCCGCTCACCTGGGGGTCGAACCCGATGCGCGTGACCTTGCCCACGGCCACGCCCTTGTAGCGCACGGTGGCCTGGGGCTGCAGGCCACTCACGCCGTCGCGGGTGGAGAGTTCGTACTGCTCGTAGTTGGCGTTGTCGCGCGTGAGCCAGATGGCCAGGCCTGCCAGCATGGCGGCCACCACCAGCACAAAGATGCCTGCGGCGAGGGCGTGGGATTTGTTTTCCATCAGGGATGTTCCTTGTCGGGCGCAGGCACGGCGGCGGTCTGCACCGGGGCCTGCTGCACAGGGGGCACGGGGGCCATGGCGCGTTGGCCACGTTCGCCCATGAAGAAGTGCTCGATGAACGGATGCGAAAAGTGCGCCACCTCGTGCGGCGGACCAGTGACGATGACCTTCTTGTCCGCCAGCACCGCCACGCGGGTGCTGAGCGCGAACAGCGTATCCAGATCATGCGTGACCATGATGACCGTGAGCCCCAGCGCCGCGCGCAGCTCTCGCAGCAGCGCGCAGAAGTCGTCAGAGCTGCTCGGGTCCAGGCCCGCCGTGGGCTCGTCCAGCAGCAGCAGCGGTGGGTCCATGATGAGCGCGCGGGCCAGCGCCACGCGCTTGACCATGCCCCCCGACAGGTCGGCCGGCATGCGCGTGGCGTGTTCGGGCTGCAGGCCCACCATCTGCAGCTTGACCAGCGCGGCATCGCGCACTAGGTCGTCGGGCAAGGTACCCTGCTCGCGCAGCGCAAAGGCCACGTTGTCGAGCACGTTGAAGGCCGAGAACAGCGCACCGTGCTGGAACAGCATGCCCACCCGGCTGGCTGCCCCCTCGCGCCCCATCTCGGACGCGGGCCGCCCCAGCACGGTGACCTGCCCGCGCGTGGGCCGGGCCAGGCCCAGGATCTGGCGCAGCAACACCGTCTTGCCCGTGCCCGACCCGCCCACCAGCGACAGCATCTCGCCGCGCTGCACGGTGAAGTTCAGGTCCTGGTGCACGGTGAAGGTTTCGTCGCCCTTGCCGAACTGCGTCCAGAGGCCTTGCACATCCACGATGGGCGGCTCGCCGGGTGCGACGGCGATGTGTTCGGGCTTGGCGATGCGCTCAGTCATATGCCGATGTTCTTGAACGCTATGGCAAACAGCGCGTCCACGATGATCACCATGGTGATGGACGACACCACCGACGCCGTCGTGCCTTCGCCAAGGCTCTGGGTGTTGGGCTTGACGCGCAGGCCCCAGTGGCAGCCGATCAGCGCAATGAACGCACCAAACACCACCGACTTGGCCATGGCCAGGCCCAGGTTGCCGATCTTTACCGCTGCGGGCAGTGCCTGCACAAAGTACGACGGCGAGATGTCCATGGAGATGTCGGCCGCCAGCATGCCGCCCGCCAACGCCGCCAGCGTGGTCCACACGCTGATGAGCGGCATCGCCAGCGCCAGCGCCAAGGTGCGCGGCATCACCAGCCGGAACCCGTGCGGGATGCCCATCACGCGCATGGCGTCCAGCTCCTCGGTCACCCGCATCACACCGATCTGTGCGGTGATGGACGAGCCGGAGCGGCCCGCCACCAGGATGGCCGCCAGCATGGGCCCCAGCTCGCGGATCAGCGAGATGCCCAGGATGTTGACGATGAATGACTCGGCACCAAACTGCCGCAGCTGCAGGCTCATCAGGTAGGCCAGCACCACACCGATGAGGAACCCCACCAGCGCCGTGATGGGCAGCGCCGTGGCGCCCATGCGGTACAGATGGCCGGACACATCACGCCACGGCCCTTTGCGCGGTGCGCGTGCCAGGCGCCCCAGGTCCAGCACCAGCTGGCCCACCATCTCCAGCAGGTGGCGGGCATGGTCCACACCGTGCAGCACCAGCACGCCCAGGTGATCGACCTGTTCGCCCAGGCGCCAAGGCTCAGGCGGCGGTGCAACACAGGTGAACTGCGCCACCCGTGCCAGCATGGTGCGCTGGCTGTCGGTGCAGGTCAGCTGTGCGGGCCAGGCGTGCTGCCAGTGGTTCCACAGCAGCTGCGCGCCCACATGGTCCAGCCACTGCAGCTCCCGCAGGTCCCAGCCCAGCGCGGGTGCGGGGGGTGCGCCGCGCAGTTGGTCCGACACGGCCTCCCATTGCGCTGCGTTGCCCAGCTCGGCCGCACCCCAGCGCCCACGCAGCTGCGCACACTGCCCTTGGGGCGTATCGGCGCGAACGATGTGGGGAGCGTGGTCGGTCATGGGTCTGGCCGCCAGGGCAGCCGCAGGGGTGGGGTCGTCAAGAAGCAGCAAGGAAGAGCGTGCATGGTAGCGGAGCGAATCCTGCACGCGCTGTCGGACACGAGCCTGTCAAGCACAGACAGGCGGCGAAGCGTGTAATTATTATCAAATCAGCGCCAAGCGCAATCAATTCAAGCACCAGCAGCTACCAAAAGTGTAGCAATAGGCACACACCCTATCGACAGGGCCTGCCCCATCCGCACAATGGCCCACCGTTACCACCTTTGATCGGCACCGCCCCTCCTCCATGAGCGACACCACGTTTGACACCATCATCATCGGCGGAGGCACAGCCGGTGCCTTGCTCGCCAACCGCCTGAGCGCCGACGGCCGCCACCGCGTGCTGCTGATCGAGGCCGGCCGCAAGGACGACTACCACTGGATCCACATCCCCGTGGGCTACCTGTACTGCATCGGCAACCCGCGCACCGACTGGCTCTACAACACCGAGCCCGACGCGGGCCTGAACGGCCGCACCCTGCGCTACCCACGCGGCAAGACGCTGGGCGGCTGCAGCAGCATCAACGGCATGATCTACATGCGCGGCCAGGCGCGCGACTATGACCAGTGGGCCGAGCTGACGGGCGACGCCAGCTGGCGCTGGGACAACGCCCTGCCCTACTTCCGCCGCCACGAAGACCACTGGCGCCTGGACCAGCCCGGAGGCGTGAACGAAAATTTCAAACGCCTGCACGGCAACAAGGCCACCGGCAGTACCGGCGAGTGGCGGGTGGAGAAGCAACGCCTGCGCTGGGACGTGCTCGACGCCTTTGCCCACGCCGCGCAGCAGGCCGGCATCCCCGCCACCGATGACTTCAACAGCGGCAGCAACGAAGGCGTGGGCTATTTCGAGGTCAACCAGAAAAGCGGCTGGCGCTGGAACACCGCCAAGGCCTTTTTGCGTCCCACCTGCTATGGCCGGCCCAACTTCGAGATGTGGACCAGCGCGCAGGCGTCCAAGCTCCTCATCGAGACCCAGCCCGATGGCAGCCAGCGCTGCACCGGCGTGCTGGTGTGGGACGGCCACGAGATGGTCACGGCCCGCGCGGCGGGCGAGGTGATCCTGAGCGCAGGCGCCGTCAACTCGCCCCAGCTGCTGCAGCTGTCGGGCATCGGCCCCGCCGCACTGCTGCGCCAGCATGGCATCGATGTGGCGGTGGACCTGCCCGGCGTGGGCGCCAACCTGCAGGACCATCTGCAGATCCGCGCGGTGTTCAAGGTGCAAGGGGTGCAGACGCTCAACACCATGGCCAACTCGCTGGTCGGCAAGGCCAAGATCGGGCTCGAATATGCGCTCAAGCGCAGCGGGCCCATGAGCATGGCGCCTTCGCAGCTCGGTGCGTTCACCCGCAGCAGCCCCGACCAGCCCTATCCCAACATCGAGTACCACGTGCAGCCCCTGTCGCTCGATGCGTTTGGCGAGCCGCTGCACAGCTTTCCGGCCTTCACCGCCAGCGTGTGCAACCTCAACCCCACCAGCCGGGGCACGGTGAACATCAAGAGCGCCGACTTCAAGGCCGCGCCCGCCATCGCGCCCAACTACCTCAGCACGCCCGAAGACCGCCAGGTGGCCGCCGACAGCCTGCGCGTCACGCGCCGCATCGTGGCCCAGCCCGCGCTGGCCAAGTACCAGCCGCAGGAGTGGAAGCCCGGCGTGCAGTTTGAAAGCGACGAAGACCTGGCGCGCCTGGCGGGTGACATTGCCACCACCATCTTCCACCCCGTGGGCACCACCAAGATGGGCCGCGACGGCGACCCGATGGCCGTGCTGGATGCTCAACTGCGCGTGCGCAATGGGCGCGGCGGCGTGGTGGCCGGCCTGCGCGTGGTGGATGCGGGCGCCATGCCCACCATCACCAGCGGCAACACCAACTCGCCCACGCTGATGATGGCGGAGAAGGCGGCGGAGTGGATCATCCAGGCAAGGCGGGCGGCGTGAGTACCATCGCGCCGATGTACTCCTCCACTTTCATCTTTGCGACCAAACAGTTCGACGACGCCTTTCACCGCCTGGACGAGGCGATTGCCACCGCCGCCCGTTCCATCGACGGCTACCTGGGCGAGGAGTCCTGGACGGACACGGGCAACGGCCTGGTGTCCAACGTGTACTACTGGCAGTCGCTGGAAGCGCTGCAAACGCTGATGCAACACCCCGCGCACCTGAAGGCCAAGGCCGCGCAGGCGCAGTGGCTCAATGGCTACCAGGTGGTGATTGCGCAGGTGCTGCGCACCTACGGCGACAACCAGCTGACCGGGCTGCTGCCCACGGCCGGGCTGTTCACGCAAGGCACTGCGCCCCACTGATCATTTCAAGCCCCGGCGCCCAGGTCGCTGCAGCGTTCAGCGGATGCCGCCCACATAGCGCGGCACCTCGGGGGCGGGCTCGGGGGGCGGTGCAGGGCGCGAGCGCACAGCCTGCGCCGCCACATCCAGCAGCGGACGGCGCGGCGCTGCAAGGGGAGCGGCGTGCAGGGCGTGCTCCAGGCGGTCGGCCCACTCGGCCAGATCGGGCGCGTTGTCGTCCACAGCGCGCTGGCGCGCGAACCGCACGATCTCCTGCGCATAGTCGGCGTTGACCGCCATCCATTCGGTATCGGTCACGCGACCCGTTTTGCGCCGCAACAGCACATGCAGGTGGGCGGCAATTGCCAGCTTGTCGGAATCGGACATGGTCGGCTCCTTAATGCATTGGGGTCATCCATCGGACTGCACCTGCTTGCCCGCGTTGCGCAACGATGCGGGAGCGGGGAAGGCCTGCCGGGTCTCTCGGGGGCTCATTCAGCCGCCCAGGCGCTCGCGGTGCTGGGCAATGTCCAGCCCCGTCTGTTCGCTCTGTTCGTCCACCCGCAGGCCCATCGCAAAGTTGATGACCCACAGCAGCGCGGCCGTCACCACCAGGCTGTAGGCCGCCACGGCGCCCACGCCGATGGCCTGGGTCAGCAGGCTGCCCGCCACCCCGCCCACGGTCTTGCTGGCCAGCACACCGGTGAGCAGTGACCCCACGATGCCGCCAACGCCATGCACGCCAAATACGTCGAGCGAGTCATCCACCCGCAGCAGCCGCTTGAGCCCCGTCGCGCCCCAGTAGCAGGCCAGCCCGGCCACCAGCCCAATCACCACGGCCGAGCGCAGCGTGACAAAACCGGCGGCAGGTGTGATGGCCACCAACCCCGCCACCAGGCCAGAGCACAGCCCCAGCAGCGACGGGCGCCCGCGCACCACCCACTCACCCAGCATCCACGACAGCGCACCGGCCGCAGCGGCCAGGTGCGTCACTGCCATGGCCAGCCCGGCGCGCCCATCGGCCGCGACCGCAGAGCCTGCGTTGAAGCCAAACCAGCCCACCCACAGCATGCCCGCGCCCGCCATGGTGAGCCCCAGGTTGTAGGGTTCAAACGGCTCACGCCCATACCCCGCGCGGCGGCCCAGAAACCAGGCGCACACCAGCCCCGCGACGCCCGCATTCACGTGCACCACCGAGCCGCCCGCAAAATCCAGCGCGCCCATCTGCGCCAGCCAGCCACCCGGCTCCCACACCCAGTGCGCCACTGGCGCATAGACCACCAGTGTCCACAGGCTGATGAAGACGAGCATGGCCGAAAACCGCATGCGTTCCACAAACGCGCCCACCAGCAGCGCGGCCGTGATGATGGCAAAGGTGAGCTGGAACATCGCGTACACCGACTCCGGGATCAGCGGCGCAATGTGGCTCACCGCCAGCTTGCCCGCCTCCAGTTGAAAGTCGAGCCCGGCAAAGCCAGCACGGTCCCAGCCGCCAAGCCAGGCGCTGCCCGGTGTGAAGGCTAGTGAATACCCCGCCGCAAACCACAGCAGGCTGACCAGCGCTGCAATGGCCACCACGCTGGCCATGGTGTTGAGCACGTTCTTCCTGCGCACCATGCCTGCGTAAAACAGCGCAATGCCTGGCAGCGTCATCAGCAGCACCAGGGCGGTGGAGGTCATCATCCAGCCGGTATGGGCCGCATTCACCGTGTCCTGGGCCACCAGGGCGGGGCGCGTGAGGGGCGCCGCGACTGCAGGAGCCTCTGGCACGCCCTGGGCCAGCGCGCAGGTGCACAGCCCCAGACACAACGACACGACCGCAAACACCCGGTGGTTGACTGCACGCATGCACGCTCCCTTTCGCAATTTGTTACAAGCGCATTGCACGAGCCATGCCAGCCAGATGCCCCCGAATCGGGGCACAGAGCGCCCCCGCAAGCTGTCCGGCGCCCAACAACGGGGGGCGGGAAACCCCCAATGCACCAGCAGGGTGCAGCCGTTACAGTCACGGCACTCGAAAGCGCGCTTCGGTGTGCCAAGCGAGGGGCCCGAGGAGACAACCTTTCTATCAAGAACCACATTCAAAACACCCAACGAGGTGTGAACCCTTTCAGGCGCTGGCGATCCCAGCGCCTTTTTCTTGCCCGCTCGATCCTGAGCGGTCCTGAATCGATAGCAGGCCCGGTGCGACAATCCTGCGATGGAATGGATTTTGATGACCCTGGCCTCGCTGCTCGCGGGCTTTGTGGATGCGATCGTGGGGGGCGGTGGACTGGTGATGGTGCCCGCGCTATTTGCAGCTTTTCCGGGGGCGCCCCCGGCCACGCTGCTGGGCACCAACAAGGCGGCCTCGGTCTGGGGCACCGCCATGGCCACCTGGCAGTACAGCCGCAAGGTGCAGATCCGCTGGTCGGCCATGCTGCCGGCCGCAGCCGCCGGTTTTGCCGGCTCGTTCGTGGGCGCCTGGGCCGTCACCGTGGTGTCGGCCGAATTCCTGCGCAAGCTGCTGCCCCTGGTGCTGCTGGGCGTGTTGCTCTACACCCTGGCCAAGAAGGAGTTGGGGCGGCACCACACCCCCCGGTTTGCCGGCCGGGCCGAGGTGATCGCCGCCTGCCTGATTGGTGTGCTCATCGGCTTTTACGACGGGTTCTTTGGCCCGGGCACCGGCAGCTTCTTCGTCTTTTTGTTCGTGCGACTGCTGGGCTATGACTTTCTGAATGCATCGGCGTCGGCCAAGCTGCTCAACTGCGCCACCAACATCGCCGCCATTGCGTTGTTTGCCGCCAAGGGCCATGTGTGGTGGCACTTTGCGGTGACGCTGGCCGTGGCCAACGTGCTGGGCAGCCTGCTCGGCACCCACATGGCGCTCAAGCATGGCACCGGCTTTGTGCGGGGCATCTTCATCGTGGTGGTGAGCACGCTGATCCTGAAGACGGGGTACGACGCTTTCCTGCGGTAGGCCGGCTCTTCACGCACCAGGTGTCGCTTGCCAGGGTGGCACCCAACTTGCAACGTGCTGCACGGCCTACCACCAGGGCGCCCCGAGGTCATCGGGGTTGCCCTGCATGGCCCGAATGTGAACGCGCGTCCTATAATTTCCGCACGTTTCCGTTTGATGACGAGGCCCATCGCCAATGGCGATGTCCGCATCCACCCGCTCCGGCCTGCCTACCCGCAGGCCGGATTTTTTGTACCTGAACCACCCCCACAGGAACCTGTCATGCAATTTTTCAAGTCTGCCGTTGTCACCGCCGTGGCGCTGTGCGCTGCCCTCACCGTCCAGGCCCGCACGCTGGACGAAATCAAGAAGGACGGCAAGATCATCGTGGCCACCGAGGGCCAGTTCGCCCCCTTCAACTACTTTGAAGGCACCAAGCTCACAGGTTTTGAAGTGGAAGTGGCGGAGCTGGTGGTCAAGAAGATGGGCCTCAAGCTCGAATGGAAGACCCTGGGCTTTGACGCGCTGCTGACCGGCCTGGGCCAGAACCGCTGGGACGCCGTGATCGCCTCGCACGGCGTGACCGACGAGCGCTCCAAGGCCGTGACCTTTGCCAACCCCCACTACTGCTCGGGCGGCATCATCGTGGCCATGGACGACAAGATCCGCAACGCCAAGGACCTGACCGGCAAGGTCGTGGCCGTGCAAACCGGCACCAGCTACTTGGAGCAGGTCAAGAAGGTCAGCGGCGTGAAGGAAGTGAAGAACTTCCCGCAAGACACCGACGCTCAGCGCGCCCTGATCTCCAAGCGCGTGGACGCCTGGGTCAGCGACAAGTTCGTGGCCAAGGAAGCCGCTGCCAAAAACGCCAAGGCCGGCTTCAAGCTGGGCGACATGCTGTTCATCGAGCGCATCGCCCCCGCCATGGCCAAGGGCAACACCGGCCTGGCCGATGCCTGGAACAAGGCGTTCACCGAAGTGCTGGCCGATGGCAGCTACGCCGCCGTCTCCAAGAAGTACTTCAACGAAGACGTGCGCTGCAACTGATGTAAAAACGCGTCACGGGGTGCGCAGAGGGCCCAGGCCTGCTGCGCACCCTTTGCCGTTTCTGGTGGCGGGTGCATGATCGCCCCGCCCCAGTCCGATTTCCAACCAAGACCGTATGGTCGTCTGATCCATGCTTCTCGCTCTTTGGCCACAAGGCTGGTCCCGACAGCAGCGCAGCAATGCCACGCTGGTCGCTGCACTGGTCGTGATGGTGCTGGCCCTCTCGCTGCTGGGCCAATTGCTGTCGTTCTTTCCCGACCCCATCGGCCCCAACGCCCAGGCGTTTTCTGAAGGTGCGCGCACCACGCTGTGGCTCACGCTGGTCAGCGGTGCCGTAGGCCTGGTGCTGGGCACGGCCGCGGCGCTGGCCCGCACGGCCCGCTGGACGCCCGTGCGCTGGGTGTCTGGCGTGTACATCTGGGCCATTCGCGGCACCCCGCTCTTGGTGCAGATCCTGTTTGTGTACTTTGCGCTGCCGGTGCTGGTGCCCGGGTTGAACCTGCCAGACTTTGCCGCCGCCGTCGTGGCCTTGGGGCTGAACGTGGGCGCGTACAACGCCGAGGCACTGCGCGCGGGCCTGCTGGCCGTGCCACGCGGCCAGACCGAGGCCGCCCGGGCGCTGGGCCTGGGCCGCATGCATGTGTTCATGGATGTGGTGTTCCCGCAGGCGTTCAAGATTTCGCTGCCGCCGCTGGTGAGCAACTTTGTGGCGCTGCTCAAGGACTCGTCGCTGGCCTATGCCATTGGTGTGGTGGAGCTGACCAACGTGGGCAACCGCATTCAGTCGGCCACCTTCCAGCCCATCGCCACGCTGACCACGGTGGCCATCACCTATCTGCTGCTGACCACGCTGGTCACGCAGATCTCCAACGCCGTCGAGTACCGCTTTGACGTGGAGGGCCGCAACCAATGAACTCCAACGTTCGACCCAAGCCCTACATCGTGGCCGAGCGGGTGTGCAAGTCGTTTGGCGCGCACCAGGTGCTCAAGGACGTGTCCACCGTGTTCCACACCGGCGAGGTCACGGTGATCATCGGTGCCTCGGGCTCGGGCAAGAGCACGCTGCTGCGCGCCATCAACCGCCTGGAGCCCCACGACAGCGGGCGCATCACCATTGACGGCGTGGAGGTGAGCGACGACCACGCCACCCTGCAGCGCCAGCGCTGCGAGGTGGGCATGGTGTTCCAGCAGTTCAACCTGTTCGGCCACATGAGCGTGCTGGACAACGTGACGCTGGCGCCCCGCCGCATTCGCAAAACACCACGCCCGCAGGCCAACGACGAAGCCATGCAGCTGCTGCGCCGTGTGGGCATGCAGGACCACGCGCACAAGTACCCCTGGCAACTGTCGGGCGGGCAGCAGCAACGGGTGGCCATCGCCCGCGCACTGGCCATGCAACCCAAGGTGATGCTGTTTGACGAGCCCACCTCGGCGCTGGACCCCGAGATGGTCAAGGAGGTGCTGGACGTGATGCGCGGCCTGGCCCGTGGCGGCATGACCATGATCGTGGTCACCCACGAAATGGGCTTTGCGCGCGAGGTGGCCGACCGGGTGATGTTCTTCGACCAGGGCCGCATCGCCCACGACGCGCCGCCGCAGGAGTTCTTCAGCAACCCGGCCAACGACCGCATCCGCGCGTTCCTGGGCCAGGTCAGCCACTGATCAGAATCCGCGCCGCACTGCAAAGGCCGCCCGGGCAACCGGCGGCCCTTTTTTCTTTTGGGTATTAAGGAATTTGTCGATGCGTACTGAACGCTGGGGCCTGATGGCCCTGCTGGCCGTGACCGTGGTGTGGGGCACCACCTTCCCTGCGATGAAACTGCTCTCGGCGCACCTGGACGCGCTGCAGATCATCTGGCTGCGCTTTGTGATTGCACTGCTGGTGCTGGCGCCCCTGTGGCGCGGCATGCTGCGCCACGAGCGGCGCTGGGGCTGCGCTTTGGGCCTGCTGCTGTTCCTGGCGTTCTGGCTGCAGATCGAGGGTCTCGCGCGCACCAGTAGCAACCGCAACGCGTTTGTGACCGGCCTGAACGTGCTGGTGGTGCCGCTGATTGCCATGGCAGCGCTGGGGCGTCGCTATGGCTGGCGCCTGTGGGCCGCCTGTGGGATGGCGCTGGCAGGCATGGCGCTGATGTTCCACGAGAACGAGCCCTGGAACCTGGGCGATACGCTGACGCTGGCCAGCACCGTGTTCTATGCGCTGTACATCCTGGCGCTGGAGGAATGCGCGCGCCGCACGGCCGCACAGCCCCTGCGCGCCACCCGCATGGCCGCCGCCCAAGCCACGGTGATGGCCCTGGCCTCCACCGCGCTGCTGCTGGTGCAAAGCGGCAACATGGACTGGCTGCGCGCTGCGGCCCACCTGCCAGTGGACGCCCTGCTGGCCTTGCTGTACCTGGGCCTGCTGGCCAGCGTGGTGGTGGTGACGCTGCAGGCCTGGGGCCAGCAGCGTGTGGACGCCATGCGCAGCGCCATCGTGTTCGGGCTGGAGCCGGTGTTTGCCGCGCTCACGGCGTGGGTGTTGCTGGGCGAGCAGCTGGGCTGGGCCGGCCTGAGCGGGGCGGCGCTGATTGTGGCGGCCCTGGTGTTCAGCCAACTTCAGCCGTCACCGCGCACTGTCAGCGCCTAGGGCCCCTCTGCAAGCAAAAACAGCCGGTAGCGCTAGTCGATATTACGCTAGCAGCTATTATTTTGAGAGCAATCTAGCGTCTGATCATGGCGCCACCAGCGGCACCTCGCTGGCCTTGCGGGGCTTGCCGATGGGCGCACTGGCCTGGCCCTTTTGTACGGCGGCAATGTCTTCTTCGCTGGGGTATTCGCCCATCAGCCAGTAGTCAAACACGCGCCGCGCAATCGGGGCCGCATGGGCGGCGCCAAAGCCGGCGTTCTCCACAATGGCCGCCAGGGCGATGGTGGGGTTTTCGGCCGGTGCGAACGCGGCGAACAGCGAGTGGTCGCGCTGGTGCTCTTCCAGCGCCTTGGCGTTGTACTTCACGTTCTGGCCCAGGCTCACGGCCTGGGCGGTGCCCGTCTTGCCCGCCGAGGTGTAGGGCGCGCCCATGAACACCCGCGTGCCCGTGCCGCCCTTGTTCACCGCCACCAGGGCATTGCGCACCAGCTCCACGTTTTTGGCCTGGTAACCCAGGTTGATGCCAGGAGGCTGCACGATCTCGGTGATGGCGCCAGTGACCGCATTCTTCACCGCCTTGGCCATGTGGGGGCGATAGCGGATGCCCCCATTGGCCAGCGTGGCCTCGGCCAGTGCCAGCTGCAGCATCGTGAAGTTGTTGTAGCCCTGCCCAATGCCCAGCGACACCGTTTCGCCCGGGAACCAGCGTTTCATGTCGGCGCGTTTGTAGGTGTTGCGCTTCCACTCGGTGCTAGGCAGCGTGCCCCGCACTTCGCCGTTGAGGTCGATGCCCGTGGACTGGCCGAAACCCAGCGGCTTCATGAAGTCGTGGATGGCATCCACACCCATGTCCACGGCCAGCGAATAAAAGTAGGTGTTGCTGGAGAACTGGATGGCGCGGTGCATGTCCACGCCCCCCAGCCCGCCCTCGTGGCTGCGGAAGGTGTGGCCGCCGAAGGTGTAGAAGCCGGGGTCGTTCACCACCAGGCTGGGCGAGCGCTTGTTCAGCTGCAACGCCGCCAACGCCATGAAGGGCTTGTAGGTGGAGCCGGGCGGGTAGGTGCCGCGCAGGGCCCGGTTGAGCAGCGGCTTGTCGATGGACTCATTGAGCGCGGCCCAGTTTTCGGCGTCAATGCCTTCGACAAACAGATTGGGGTCGAAGGTGGGCTTGCTCACCAGCGCCAGGATCTCGCCATTGCGCGGGTCGATCGCCACCAGCGCTCCGCGGCGGCTGCCATACAGCTCTTCGATGAGTTTTTGCAGCTTGATGTCGATGGACAGCATCACGCTGTCGCCGGGGGTGGCGGCGTGGCTGGAGAGCTTGCGCACGGCACGGCCACCCGCCGAGGTTTCCATCTGCTCCACACCGGTCGCGCCATGCAGGGCCGACTCGAAACTGTGCTCGATGCCGAGCTTGCCGATGTACTCCGTGCCCCGGTAGTTGGCCTCGTCCTCCGAGTCCTGGATGCGGGCCTTCTCGGTCTGGTTGATGCGCCCGATGTAGCCAATCGCATGGCTGGCCACGTCGCCCAGCGGGTAGTTGCGAAACAGCCGCGCCTTGATGTCCACACCCGGAAAGCGGTAGCGCTGGGCGGTGAAACGCGCCACCTCCTGATCCGTCAGGCGGGTGCGGATGGGCAGGGATTCGAAGTTGCGCGACTCTTCCATGAGCCGCTTGAAGCGGCGGCGGTCACGCGCCTGGATGTCCACCACCTTGGACAAGGCATCGATGGTCTCGTCCAGCACGCCGGCACGCGAGGGCGTGATCTCCAGCGTGTAGGCCGAATAGTTGGTGGCCAGCACCACGCCGTTGCGGTCCAGGATGAGCCCCCGGTTGGGCACGATGGGCACCACGGCCGTGCGGTTGCTCTCCGCCTGGGCTGCCAGGTCCTCATGGCGCACCACCTGCAGGTACACCAGGCGCGCCGCGACCAGGCAGAACGCCGCCATCACCACCAGGCCCACCACCAAGGCGCGCACCCGGAACCGCGAGGCGTCGGCTTCGCTGCTGCGCACCTCGGTCATGGCCTCACCCCTGAAAACACGGCCCAGAAGCTGGCTGCCTGTGTGACTGGCGCGGCCCAGGCCAGGGGACGCCTAGCAAGGGTCGCCCCGCCGCGAGCGCGCCGCAGCCCTTCCCGCAGTGCGCAGCGCTGCGAGAGAGGGGTGAGGCAGCGCTGCCGCTCAGGGGGTTGTTGCCTCATGTTCACAACGGCCGGTTCTGGTCTTTGTCGGGCGGGCGGCGCTGGGGCGCCAGCAGCACCCAGCTGGCCAGGGGCCACAGCAGCGCCTCCAGGAACGGGGCCAGAAAGCTCCAGAACCCCGGGAAAATTCCGCCCGCCGCCATGCGCAGCAGCAGCTCGATGGCATGGGCAACGGCAAACAGCGGAAACACCTGCAGCGCTTGCGACGGCACACTGAACCACAGCAAACGGCGGTGGATGGCGATAGCTCCGAACGACAGCACGGTGTAGGACAGCGCATGCTGGCCCAGCAGCGCAGACTGGCTCACGTCCATGCACAGGCCCAGCACGAAGGCCGCCCCCATGCCAATGCGCAGCGGCTGGTGCACGCCCCAGAACACCAGCAACACCATCAGCAGATCAGGCATCCACACCACGCGGCCCAGCGGCAGCATGTTGATGGCCAGACCCGCAGCCAGACTGGCCCAGATGAACACCGGGTTCACCGGCATCAGCAGGGGCTCACCCCGCGGCATGATCATCGCGGGCCTCCTTGTGTCGGGGTCATCGGGGCAAGGCGGCGGCTCATTTGCGGCCCCCGCGTTTGTTCGCGGGCGCGGCGGGGGCCGCATCCGGGCGGGGCAATTCGTTGTCGGCCAGGGGCTTGAGCACCACCACATGGCGCGCACCCTGCACCTGCGCCAAAGGCACGCAGTAGATGCGCGCAAACGCGGAGTCGGCACGACGCTCCACCTTCACCACGCGCGCCACGGGCAGGCCCGGCGCATACAGGCCGTCCACGCCGCTGGTGGTCAGCAGGTCGTCTTCGCGGATGTCCGCGTTGGCGGGCATGAAGCGCAGCTCCATGCCACCACCATGGCCCGCCACCGGGTCGCCATAGGCCACGCCACGCACGCCGGTGCGGATGTTCAGCACCGGAATCGCCTGGTCACGGTCCACCAGCAGCGTGACTTCGCTGACCAGCGGAAACACGCGGGTGACCTGGCCCAGCACACCGGCCTCGTCCATCACCGGAGCGCCCAGCTCCACGCCGCCCAGCTGCCCCCGGTCCAGCACCACACGGCGCGTGTAGGGGTCTGCGGTGTCGTAGATGACTTCGGCCGCCTGTGCGGGGGTCTGGAGCCGGTCGCGCAGCTCCAGCAGTTTGCGCAGCCGCTGGTTTTCCATGGCCAGCTGGTCGGCCTGGTTGGCGCGCTGGCCCATCACGGTCATCTTCTTGCGGGCGGCATCCAGGTCTTCTTGCGCGGTTTGCAACGACTGGAAATAGCTGCGCCCGTGACTCGCGAACTCCACCGGCTGCAGCATGAGCCACTGCACCGGGTACAGCACCGTGGCCACGGCCTGACGGAAGGGGCCGGTAATCTGAAAGCGTGCGTCGGCCACCATGAGGAACAGCGCCAGCGCACTGAACACGGCCAAACGCGACAGGGCCGAAGGGCCCTGTTTGAAGAAAGGGGGAGCGCTGCGCTCCAGAGTACCCAGGGGCATGGTGCGCAGCGGTCAGGATCTGCCGCGGGGAGCGGGCTCCACGGGCGGGTGCTCAGAAACAAGCATTGGAGCAGGTGCAGTCATGCAATTCAGAGCGCAAAAAAAGTGCCTGCAGCATACAGGCCTGCCGACTTACTCGCTCGTGAAAATGCTGCCCAGGCGGTCCATGCGCTCCAGGGCGATACCGCAGCCGCGCACCACGCAGGTCAGCGGGTCTTCGGCCACCAGAACGGGCAGGCCGGTTTCCTCGGCCAGCAGGCGGTCCAGGTCGCGCAGCAGAGCGCCGCCGCCGGTGAGCATCATGCCGCGGTCGGCAATGTCGGCGCCAAGCTCGGGGGGGGTTTGTTCCAGCGCGTTCTTCACGGCCGAGACGATCTGGTTGAGCGGGTCGGTCAGGGCTTCCAGCACTTCGTTGGACGAAATGGTGAAGCTGCGTGGCACGCCCTCGCTGAGGTTGCGGCCTTTGACTTCCATCTCGCGCACTTCGGAGCCCGGGAAGGCCGAGCCGATGTTCTTCTTGATGGCTTCGGCGGTGGGCTCGCCGATCAGCATGCCGTAGTTGCGGCGGATGTAGCTGATGATGGCTTCGTCGAACTTGTCGCCACCGACGCGCACACTGCCCTTGTAGACCATGCCGCCCAGCGAGATCACGCCCACTTCGGTGGTGCCGCCACCGATGTCCACGACCATGGAGCCCGAGGCTTCCGAGACGGGCAGGCCCGCGCCAATACCGGCGGCCATGGGCTCTTCGATCAGGTAGACCGCCGTGGCGCCTGCGGCCTCGGCCGCGTCCTTGATGGCGCGGCGCTCGACTTGCGTCGAGCCGCAGGGCACGCAGATGATGATGCGCGGGCTGGGGGTGAACAGCGTGCGCGGGTGCACCATCTTGATGAACTGCTTGATCATCTGCTCGGTGATCACGAAGTCGGCGATCACGCCGTCCTTCATCGGGCGGATGGCTTCGATGTTGCCGGGCACCTTGCCCAGCATGGCCTTGGCCTCGTGGCCTACGGCCTGGATGACTTTCTTGCCATGGGGCCCGCCTTCGTGGCGGATGGCGACAACGGAGGGCTCGTCGAGCACGATGCCTTTGTCGCGGGCGAAGATGAGGGTGTTGGCTGTGCCAAGGTCAATGGCCAGGTCGGTGGAGAAATACCGACGGAAAGCTCCGAACATTCAAAAATCCTCTCGGGCACGGCATGCGCGTCGGCCTGCCATCGCCAGGTATTCAGGGGGGTGTTTATGGGCTTTTTTCACGCAATTGACTCCCATTCCAGGAGCTTTGCGGCAAAGCCGGGATAATACCCCATCCCCTGTGAATAACTCCCTCCGGCGCAGCCCGGATCACAGCTTTACTTCTGGTTTCTCTAGATTCTCCTCCCTATGGCACTGACCCCCCAGGACATCGGCCGCATTGCCAACTTGGCGCGGCTTGAGCTGACGCCCTCCGAAAGTGAGCGCATGCTCACTCAGCTCAATGGCTTCTTTGACATCGTGGAACAGATGCGGGCTGTGGATACCTCGGGCGTCACGCCCCTGGCCCACCCCGTCGCAGCTATCCAGGACGTGGCCCTGCGGCTGCGCGAGGACGTGGCCAGCGAGCCCAACCAGCGCGAAGCCAACCAGCAAAGCGCCCCTGCCGTCGAACGAGGCCTGTTCCTCGTGCCCAAAGTGATCGAGTAAGAGCCCCGCCGCATGACTTCCACCGCATTGCATGACCTGGGCGTGGCCCAGCTGGCCACCGAGCTGCGCGAGCGCCGCGTCTCGGCCGTCGAGGCCGCCCAGCATTTCCTCGCCCGCGCGCAGGCCCACCAGAACCTGGGCGCCTACGTGGCCGTGAACCCGGACATCACCCTGGCCCAGGCCCGCGCCCAGGACGCCGCCATTGCCGCAGGCACCGCCGGCCCGCTGGCGGGCGTGCCAATCGCGCACAAGGACATCTTTGTCACCAAAGGTTTCCCCAGCACTGCAGGCTCGAAGATGCTCGCGGGCTACCAGTCCCCCTTTGATGCCACCGTGGTCACCAAGCTGGCCGACGCTGGCGCCGTGACGCTGGGCAAGCTCAACTGCGACGAGTTCGCCATGGGCTCGGCCAACGAGAACTCCGCCGTCGCCCCCGTGGGCTTTGACGCCCCCGCCCCGGTGCGCAACCCCTGGGCCACGGACCGTATCCCCGGCGGCTCGTCCGGCGGCAGCGCCGTGGCCGTGGCCGCGCGCCTTGCCCCGGCCGTCACCGGCACCGACACCGGCGGCTCCATCCGCCAGCCCGCGTCGTTCTGTGGCATCACCGGCATCAAGCCCACCTATGGCCGCGCCAGCCGTTACGGGATGATCGCGTTTGCCTCCAGCCTCGACCAGGCCGGCCCCATGGCCCGCTCGGCCGAAGATTGCGCGCTGCTGCTGTCCGCCATGTGCGGCCCGGACCCGGACCGCGACTCCACCAGCCTGGACATGCCCGCCGAGAATTTCAGCGCCAAGCTCAACGACAGCATCGAAGGCCTGCGCATCGGCATCCCCGCCGAGTTCTTTGGCGAAGGCCTGGCGCCCGATGTGCGCGCCGCCGTAGATGGTGCCCTGAAGGAATACGAGAAGCTCGGCGCCAAGCTCGTGCCCATCAGCCTGCCGCGCACGCAGCTGTCCATCCCGGTCTACTACATCATTGCCCCGGCCGAGGCGTCGTCCAACCTCTCCCGCTTTGACGGCGTGAAGTTCGGCCACCGCGCCAAGGACTACACCGACCTGGTGGACATGTACAAGAAGACCCGCGCCGAAGGCTTTGGCGACGAGGTCAAGCGCCGCATCATGATTGGCGCGTACGTGCTGAGCCACGGCTACTACGACGCCTACTACCTGCAGGCACAGAAGATCCGCCGCATGATCGCCGACGACTTCCAGAACGCGTTCAAGGAATGCGATGTCATCGCCGGCCCCGTGGCCCCCACGGTGGCCTGGAAGCTGGGCGACCACGGCAACGATCCGCTGGCCGACTACCTGGCCGACATCTTCACCCTGCCCGGCTCGCTGGCCGGCCTGCCCGGCATGAGCGTGCCCGCCGGTTTTGGCGAGGGGGGCATGCCCGTGGGCCTGCAGCTGCTGGGCAACTACTTCCAGGAAGCCCGCCTTCTGAACGCTGCGCACCGCCTGCAGCAAGCCACCGACTTCCACCTCCGCCGTCCGGAGGGCTTCTGACATGACCGCCAAACTGATCCATGGCTACGAAGTTGTCATCGGCTTCGAAACCCACACCCAGCTCGCCACCCAGAGCAAGATCTTCAGCCGCGCTCCCACCGCCTTTGGCGCCGAGCCCAACACGCAAGCTTGCGCCGTGGACCTGGCCCTGCCCGGTACCTTGCCGGTGATGAACCGCGAAGCCGTGGCCTGCGCTATCAAATTGGGACTGGCCCTCGGCTCCCACATTGCGCCCGTGAGCATTTTCGCGCGCAAGAACTACTTCTACCCCGATCTGCCCAAGGGTTACCAGATCAGCCAGTTCGAGATCCCGGTGGTGCAGGGCGGCGAGGTCGAGTTCTTTCTGGGTGACGAGAAGAAGACCGTGCGCCTGGTGCGCGCCCACCTCGAAGAAGACGCAGGCAAATCACTGCATGAAGACTTCATCGGCCAGAGTGGTATCGACCTGAACCGCGCGGGCACGCCGCTCCTGGAGATCGTGACCGAACCCGACATGCGCTCGTCCGAAGAGGCCGTCGCTTATGCCAAGGAGCTGCACAAGATCGTCACCTGGATTGGTATCTGCGACGGCAACATGCAGGAGGGCAGCTTCCGCTGCGATGCCAACGTGTCCGTACGCAAGCCTGGCCAGCCACTGGGCACGCGCCGCGAGATCAAGAACCTGAACTCGTTCAAGTTCATGCAGCAGGCCATCGACTACGAAATTCGCTGGCAGATCGAGCAGATCGAAGACGGTCATGCAATCCAGCAAGCCACCGTGCTGTTCGACCCCGACACGGGCGAAACCCGCGCGATGCGCACCAAGGAAGACGCGGCGGACTACCGCTACTTTCCAGACCCCGACCTGCCTCCGCTACACATTTCAGAGCAGTGGGTGCAGGATGAACGTGCGCAGATGGCCGAATTGCCTCGCACCATGGCCGCACGTTTTGTGGCGGACTATGGCCTGCCCGAGTACGACGCCACCACGCTCACGCAGAGCAAAGCCATGGCGGCATACTTTGAAGCAGCCGCCAAAGCCTGCAGCCAGCCCAAGCTGGCCAGTAACTGGATCATGGGAGAGGTGTCGCGCCGCCTGAATATGGCGGAGACCGGTATCGAGCAAGCTCCTGTGACTGCAGCGCAGCTGGCCGCATTGATCGGCCGCATTGCCGACGGCACGATCTCCAACAACGCCGCCAAGCAGGTGTTTGATGCGCTGTGGACCGGAGAGTCGACCGAAGTGGATGCCGTCATCGAATCCAAGGGCCTCAAGCAGATGAACGACTCCGGCGCGCTGGAGAAGATCATCGACGAGGTGATTGCCGCCAACCCCGACAACGTGGCGCAGTTCCGTGCGGGCAAGGACAAGGCCTTCAACGCGCTGGTCGGCCAGATCATGAAGGCCAGCAAGGGCAAGGCCAATCCGACGCAGGTCAACGAACTGTTGCGCGCCAAGCTGGCGGGCTGACGCGCAAGCCGACTGGCAACAACACCAACAACAAAGGGCCGCGAGGCCCTTTGTTGTTTAGATCGTCTCAAATGGGGTGGTGGACGTCGTAGGCCAAGGGCAAGGGAATTGCGCCCCGCCCGCGCGGCCCTCACCGCGTGGCGGCTGGAGCGGAGGCGTCGCTGGCAGGCGTTGTGCCCGGCAGCGGCATGCGCTGCGCATCCCACAGCTTGCGCAGCTGGGCCAGCTCCACGTCAAAGCGCTGGTGCACGCGGCGCTTTTCCTGGTCCTGCCCGGCAATGAAGCGCTGCTGCTCGGCAATGCTGTCTTCGTTCTCGGCAATCTTGCGGCGCAGCGCCATGGGGGCTTTGTTGGGGTCCTTCTTGTAGAACTCCATCTCCACATCGAAGGCTTTGCGCTGCTGGGCCAGTTCGACCAGGCGCTTTTCGGCGGTGGCGGTCACGTCATCGACGAGCTGAATGGCCGCAGCGCGCTCCACATCGTGCGTGGCCTTGTCGGGATAGCGGGCCGTCAGCGCGCGCTCGCGGCGGCGTTCTTCCAGCTCGCGGGCACGGGCTTCGGCCTCCTTGCGGCGCTGCGCCTCTTGCGCGGCGCGTTCCTGCTCGGTCAGCGAGGGGCCAATTTGCCGCCGCACGATGCCCGAGGGCCCGAGTTCCCGCTGCTCGCGGTCCAGGCATTCAGCGATCGGACGGTCGGCCGTCAGGCGCCGGCCATTGCGGTCCACGCAGGTGTAGATGCCGCCGGATGTCCCGGGGGCTTGCGCCCGCGCCCAATCAGCGCCCAGGGTGGCCAACAGAACCCCGCCCATGATCCACGCCGATTTGCTCAAACCATCTACCCCTCGTTGACGCCGTAACGCTGGCGGTAGGCCAGCACCTTTTCGTGGTGGGAACGCATCCCCTCTTCCCCATTTTTCTCAAGAAAGAGCAATAAGTCTGCCAGCCGTGAAATGGCACACACCTGCATGCCCAGTTGGTTGCGCACGTACTGCACCGCGCTGTGGTCCACGTCCTGGCCATTCTCGGTGGCTTTCTCCTGGCGGTCCAGCGCAATGGCCACTGCGTGGGGCGTGGCGCCGGCGGCGCGGATGATGGCGATGGACTCGCGGGCGGCCGTGCCGGCCGACATCACATCGTCGACGATGAGCACCCGGCCCTTGAGAGGCGCTCCCACCAGGGTCCCACCCTCGCCGTGGTCCTTGGCCTCCTTGCGGTTGTAGGCAAAGGGCACGTTGCGGCCCAGGCGCGCCAACTCCACCGCCACGGTGGCAGCCAGCGGAATGCCCTTGTACGCGGGGCCAAACACCATGTCGAATTCGATGCCGCTGGCCAGCAGGGCTTTTGCATAGAATTCCGCGAGCCGGCCGATCTTGCGGCCGTCATCAAACAGTCCGGCGTTGAAAAAATAGGGGCTCAGGCGCCCGGCTTTGGTCTTGAATTCGCCAAACCGCAGCACGCCCGACTCGACGGCAAAACGGACGAAATCCTGCGCCAGCTGGCCCTGTTCGGGGGTTTGCACGCCAACATCCACCATGGGGAAATCCTTGTTCAAGTTAACCAGCCTCAATCTCAATGGCATCCGCTCGGCCACCAGCAAAGGCGTGGAAAGCTGGATGGCAGCCACGCGGCCGGATTGTATTTGTGTGCAGGAAGTCAAGGCCCAGGCCGCCGACATGGCCAACCGCTTCGAGCGCCTGGCCGACCTGCAGGGGCACTTCCACTTTGCCCAGAAAAAGGGCTATTCGGGCGTCGGCATCTACACACGGCACGTGCCGTCGGATGTAGTCATTGGCTATGGATCGACCGAATTCGATGCAGAAGGCCGATACGTCGAGCTGCGTTTTGACACGCCCGCCCGCAAGCTGTCGATCATCAGTGCGTACTTTCCCAGCGGCTCGTCGGGCGAAGAGCGGCAGCAGGCCAAATTCCGCTTTCTGGCGGAGTTCCACCCCCACCTCATGCGCCTGAAGGCCGAGCGCGACTTCATCCTGTGTGGCGACATCAACATTGCGCACCAACAAATCGACCTCAAAAACTGGCGCAGCAACCAGAAAAACAGTGGTTTTTTGCCCGAAGAACGCGCCTGGATGACAAAGTTGTTGCACACAACTGATGAAGGCGGCGGCATCATAGACGTTTACCGTCAGTTACAACCTACCGCCACCGACACCGCCTACACCTGGTGGAGCAACCGCGGCCAGGCCTATGCCAACAACGTGGGTTGGCGGCTGGACTACCACCTGGCCACCCCTGCGATCGCGGCGCTGGCACGTGCTGAACATATCTACAAGGGCGAAAAGTTCTCGGACCACGCACCCATCACGGTGGACTACGCACTGACCCTCTGAGCCCTGCCCCAGCCCCTCTGCCCCGATGACCGAC
>NZ_JBWKYJ010000066.1:0-27946 GCF_059423685.1 Acidovorax sp. GW460-11-11-14-LB4
GGTCGAGATCGTCGGTGGCGGGGGTGGGCGATGCAGGTTCGGTCATGGGAGGACTCCGGTCGTCAAGGGAGAAAGCGGGGGCGGCAAAACAATGTTTTACTTTTATGATGCGCAGGCCTTGTGCCGTGGCGCGGGCCACGGCGGCCAGGGGTGGTGGCGGGGCAGAAAAAAGCGCCGAGCGCCATCCGGCAACCCCACAAAAAGGCGGCCAGTGTAGCCCCTGCGCCCTCCGCTCGCGCCACCGACCTCAACCAGGACGCCCCATGATCCACCAGCTCAACTCCCTCTACCCGGTGCGCTACACGGCCTTTGCGCTGTGCGTGTTCGGGCTGCTGCTGTCGCTGTTTGCGCTGGTAGCCTTTGGCGTGGGGCTGCCCGTGGTGCTGGTGTTTGCGGCGCTGGTGGCCCTGGGCGTGTACGACTTGCAGCAGTCGCGCCACGCGATCCTGCGCAACTACCCGGTCATTGGCCATATCCGCTTCATGCTCGAATATGTGCGGCCCGAGGTGCGCCAGTATTTCATCGAGAGCGACAGCGAGGCCGCGCCGTTTTCGCGCGCGCAGCGCTCGCTGGTTTACCAGCGCGCCAAGGGCGACCCGGACAACCGCCCCTTCGGCACGCACCTGGACGTGGGCGCGCATGGGTATGAATGGGTGAACCACTCGCTCGCGCCCACGCAGCTGCCGTCGCACGACTTTCGCGTGTGGATCGGTGGCAGCCCCGATGCGCCTTCGCAGTCGGTATCGCCCTGCACCCAGCCCTACCACGCGAGCGTGTTCAACATCTCGGCCATGAGCTTTGGCGCGCTGTCAGCCAACGCCATCCTGGCGCTGAACCAGGGCGCCAAAAAAGGTGGCTTTGCACACGACACGGGCGAGGGCAGCATCAGCCAGCACCACCGCGTGCATGGCGGGGACCTGATCTGGGAGATTGGCTCAGGCTACTTTGGCTGCCGCAACCCCGATGGCACCTTTAGCGAAGAGCGTTTTGCGGCCAATGCCACCGACCCGCAGGTCAAGATGATCGAGCTGAAGCTGAGCCAGGGCGCCAAGCCCGGCCACGGCGGCGTGCTGCCCGGCGCCAAGGTGACGGCCGAGATCGCGGCCGCGCGCGGCGTGAAGGCCGGCGAGGCCTGCATTTCGCCCGCCAGCCACAGCGCCTTCCGCACGCCAGTCGAGATGATGCAGTTCATCGCCAAGCTGCGTACGCTGTCGGGCGGCAAGCCCACGGGCTTCAAGTTCTGCCTGGGCCACCCGTGGGAGTGGTTTGCCATCGTCAAGGCCATGCTGGTCACCGGCATCACGCCCGACTTCATCGTGGTCGATGGCGCCGAGGGCGGCACGGGCGCGGCGCCCGTGGAGTTCAGCGACCACGTGGGCGCGCCGCTGCAGGAGGGCCTGCTGCTGGTGCACAACACGCTGGTGGGCGTGAACCTGCGCGACCGTGTGCGCATTGGCTGCGCGGGCAAGGTCATCAGCGCTTTCGACATCGCGCGCATGATGGCGCTGGGCGCCGACTGGTGCAACGCGGGGCGCGGCTTCATGATGGCGCTGGGCTGCATCCAGGCGCAGAGCTGCCACACCGGCCACTGCCCCACCGGCGTGACCACCCAAGACCCGCTGCGCCAGCAGGCCCTGGTGGTGCCCGACAAGGCCACGCGCGTGGCGCAGTTCCACCGCAGCACCTTGCACGCGTTGCAGGAGCTGGTGCAGGCTGCCGGGCTGCGCCACCCCAAGGACATCACCGCCCACCACATCGTGCGCCGCATCAGCGACACGGAGGTGCGCCTGCTGTCCAACCTGATCACGCGCATGCAACCGGGCGCGCTCCTGGGCCCGCTCGATGCGCAGCACAACGTGTTCCGCCTGTACTGGCCGCTGGCCAATGCCCACAGTTTTCAGGCCAGCGAGCCTGCACTGGAGCCCTCCATCCCCCACCATGTCGAGTTGGTGCATGCCGCGGCGGTGGCGGGGGACGCTGCTGTATGAATCTGACGATGGACGCATCCGCCACCACCCACACCACCGCCCCGGACTACGCCGCGTTTTTGCAGCAGCAGCTGGCCACCCAGCCGCACAACGTGATGGCCCATGTGCTGGGCAACGAACAGATCTGGATCAAGCGCGCAGGCGCCCCCCATGGCATGGGCCGCTACCGCGCCATGGCCGTACTGGCAGCCCTGCTGCGGCTGGATGCCCTGCGCCCCGTGCCCAACCCCGGCGGCTCCACGGCGATTGCCACCGAAGTGCAACGCCTGCGCGACCTAGCCGCACGCGGCATCCGCGTGCCCGTGGTGCTGGCCGCGTTGCCGAATGGTTTTGCCATGCGCCACCTGGGCAACGTGGGTGAGGAAACCCATTCGCTGGGCAACGAGATCGACCACGCCGTGCAGGCGGGCGACACGGCCGCTGTGCTGGCGCTGTGGCAGCAAGGGCTGGACACCTTGGCCCAGGTGCACCACCAGGGCACCTGCCTGAGCCAGGCCTTCGCGCGCAACCTGGTGCGCTGCCCCGATGGCGAGGTGGCCTGCATCGACTTTGAGGACGACCCCGCCGCCGTGCTGCCGCTGGCGGTGTGCCATGTGCGCGATGCGCTGTGTTACGCGCATTCCACCGCGATCTACCTACATGCCAGCGGTACGCTGGCCGAGGGGCGCAAGCGCTGGGCGGCGTGGGTGGCGCAGGGGAGCGCGGAGATGCGGGCGGTGCTGGCCACCAGTGTCCGGCGGATGGGGTGGATGCGGAATCTGCCCACCAACCGCAAACTGGGGCGGGATTTGCAGCGGGTGCGGGCGGCGCATGACTTGCTGGCCTGAAAGAGTTTTTCGCGATGCCCGACTTTGAGATTTACACCCCCACGGCAGAAGAAGTCCACTCCGGCGTCCTGCGCCGCCGGATGCGGCAGTTCAACTACGGTTTCGTCGGCGAGTACGGCCAGTCGCACCCCGTGTGGTTGAGCGCGCGTGACGCGCAAGGCGAACTGGTCGGCGGGCTGCGGGGGTTCGTTTTTCTGCAGTGGCTGACCGTGGAACTGCTCTTTGTCGACGAGGCCGTCCGGCACCAAGGGGTGGGCCGCCAACTGCTGGCCACTGCAGAGCAGAAAGCCCACGACCTGGGTGCCCACAGCGTGACGCTCAACACCTTTGAATGGCAGGCCAAGGGTTTCTACGTCAAGCAGGGCTATGAAGAATTTGGACACATCGACAACTACATCCAGGGCTTTCAGCTGGTGTATTTGAAGAAGTCCCTGACGACTTGATGCACCGACGCCGCTGGCCCACTCGGCCTAGAAGAGGCCTGCGGAAGTCCTACGCTAGCCACAGCCAGGCAGCAACCCCCAAGCAGCCCACCGACAGCATCACAAAAATCCAGTAGAGGCCGGGAATGCCCCCCACTGCAGTGATTTCGTTCGATTGCGCGCCCTCCTGCTCGGCGCGCGACAAAGGATCCACACCAACCGCCCGACCGGAAGATGGCGGCACGGCCCAGACTTTGTGACCGGATGTCCGGTTGAACTGAAACGCATCAAAAGCGAGGTAGGCGAAGAAGCCCGAGAGGACAAGAAAACCCAACGGTCCCATACCGATCCTTGCAGCCAAAAACTGATCAATGCGTGATCAGGCCGCCGCCGTGGCGGGCGCCTCTTCCAGCACCAGCGCAGTCGCCACATCCGCCCCCAGGTTCGCCAACCGCTTGCGCATGCAGATCACCGCCTTGTCCTTGCTCAGCAAGATTGCCCGGTGCGCCGCCGCCAGGTCGATGAATTTCTGATCGTCCGCGTCCTTGCACACATAGGCCACCTTGGGTGCGATGTCTACCAGCCGCACCTGGGCATCAAACGCGGCCAGCACCTGCTCGGCACCCACGCGGTAGTAGTCCATGCGCTCTGCGATGTGCGGGTAGGCCAGCACACGCTCCAGCTCATCACGCATGACCTGCGTGGCAATCCAGGCCAGACGCCCCCGGGCCAGCAGCGTGCGAAGGGGGACAGTGCGCGGGTCGCTGAAGATCAGCAGGTCGAGCGCCACATTGGTGTCCACCACCACGGGGCGTGCGGGCTCATTCGCTGGCGCCTCGGCGGGCAGGCGCAGTTCAACCTTCATGGCGTGGGCCGCCGTCGGGGGCAGGCTTGGCGGCCCGGTCGCGCACGGCACCCTTGATCATGTCGAAGCGGAACATGCGGCATTCGATGGGCCCGTTCCACATGGGCACGCGGCGCGATTCCTTCAGGCGCATCTTGCCGGGCAGTTTCAGGTCGGGCGTGAGCATCCAGGCCGTCCAGCCGCTGTAGTTCTTCTTCCAGTGCGTGGCGAGCTGGCTGAAGAATTCGCCGCCGTCTTCGGTCTGCGCCTCTTCGCGGCCCACGGCCATGCCCTGGGCGCGGTCGGCGGCGCGCTCGCTGGCGTTGCGGCCTGCAGTGCCGGCGGCGGCAATGCGCTCGCCGTAGGGCGGGTTCAGCAGCATCACACCGGGTTGCTCGCAGGGTGGCATGCGCTGCAGGGCGTCGCCGCCGCGCAGCTGCACGGCGTCGGCCACGCCCGCGCGCTCGGCGTTACGCTGCGCAAAATCAACCATGCGGAAGGCGACATCACTGCCAAACAGGGGGACAGCGCTAGTACATATTGCACTTTCAGCTTCGTTTTTTATATCACTCCAGACATGCGCCTGGAACGGCAGCAGTTTCTCGAACGCAAAACGCCGCAACATGCCCGCCGGGATGCGGCAGGCGATCTGTGCGGCCTCGACCACGATGGTGCCGCTACCGCAGCAGGGGTCGTACAGGGGCTGTGGGTTGTCGCCATGCGGGTCCCAGCCGCTGGCGGCGATCATGGCGGCGGCCAGGGTTTCCTTGAGCGGCGCGTCGCCCTTGTCCTCGCGCCAGCCGCGCTTGAACAGCGGCTCGCCCGAGGTGTCGATGTAGATCGTGGCTTCGTCGGTGGTCAGGTGCAGGTGGATGCGCACATCGGGCCACTGGGTGTTCACATCGGGGCGCACGCCGCTCTTGTGGCGGAAGCGGTCGGCCACCGCGTCCTTGACCTTGAGGCCCGCGAAGTTCAGGCTCTGCAGCGGGCTGTGCTGGGCCGTCACCTCGACCTTGAAGGTCTGGCGCGTGGTGAACCATATCTCCCAGGCCACCTCGCTGGCCATGGCGTAGAGGTCGTTCTCAGACCGGTACGGGCGGTGCGCCAGTTGCACCAGAACGCGCTGGGCCAGGCGGCTGTGCAGGTTGAGTTGCATGGCCTGGCGCCACGAGGCGCGCAACAGCACACCGCCCCGGCCCACCAGCAGGTCTTGCCCCGTGAGGCCGGTGATGGCATGCACCTCGTCGGCCAGAAAGCCCTCGACGCCCGCGGCGCAAGGGAGAAAAAGTTGGAGTTGGTTCATGTCGATGGGGAGGATACGCGCTCGGACAATGCATGGGAATCCGGCGTTCCCGCGCGGGCCAGCAGCAATTGGCGGATGGATTCGGGGATCAGTGCCACCTTGCGGTCGGCCTTGCCGATGAAGACGATACCGATCTTGCCGCGCGCCACCTCGCGGCCGGAGGTCTTCTCGGTCATGCAGAACACGAGGTCGAAGCCGTAGCGGTTGAAGTCTGCCGGGGCCATCTCCACCCGCATGGTCTCGCCATGGAAACCTTCGGACTTGTACTGCGCCACGATGTCGCCCACCACGATGGACAGGCCGCCCACATCCGCCTCGGGGTACCCCAGCGACTGAAAGAAGCGCACCCGCGCTTCGGACACTAGGCTGAGCAACTGCGCGTTGTCCAGGTGCCCGCCCTGGTTCACGTGGCTGATGTAGATCTGCAGCTCGGTGGCAAAGCCGAAGTGCGGTGGGAGGTCGAAGACGATGCGGGCCATGGTGGGCTGCGGTGGGTAATACGGAAACAACAGAAAAGACTACGGCAGCGCAGGCGCACCGTGCGCCAGCTGCCAGAGCGACTACAGCGCTTTGCGGAGATTCGCCGGCGCGATCTTGAGCGCCTCGCGGTACTTGGCCACGGTGCGGCGGGCGCATTCGATGCCCTGCTCCTTGAGCATCTCGGCGATCTGGCTGTCGGACAGCGGCTTGGCCGGGTTTTCGGCGGACACGAACTGCTTGATCAGTGCGCGCACGGCCGTGCTGGACGCATTGCCACCGGTCTCGGTGCCCAGGCCAGAGCCAAAGAAGTACTTCAGCTCGTAGGTACCGATCGGCGTGGCCATGTACTTGGCCGTGGTCACGCGGCTGATGGTGGACTCATGCAGGCCCAGCTCGTCGGCGATGTCGCGCAGCACCAGGGGGCGCATGGCCAGCTCGCCGTGGGTGAAGAAGTTCTTCTGCCGCTCGACGATGGCGCGCGAGACGCGCAGGATGGTGTCAAAGCGCTGCTGGATGTTCTTGATAAACCAGCGCGCCTCCTGCAGCCGCTGCTGCATGCCCTGGTGGCCCTCGCCGCCCTTGTGGCCGCGTAGCGCACCTGCGTAGATGTCGTGCACGCGCAGACGGGGCATCACGTCGGGGTTGAGCTGCACGATGAAGTTGTGCTGGCCGTCCCGCCCGTTGGCGCGACCGGCTTTGCGCACGATGACGTCGGGGATGATGATGTTGCGCTCTACGTCGGCAAAACGGCGGCCAGGGCGAGGCTCCAGGCGGGCGATGAGTGCCATGGCAGACCGGGTGCGTTCTTCTCCGGCCACGCCACCTTCGCTGCACAGCTGCGTCAGGCGGCGGATGTCGCGGCGGGCCAGCATCTCCAGCGGCTGCTGACAGATGCGCAGCGCGGTCTGCACGGTCTCGGGGTCGGCGTCGCTGTCTTCGTCGGCCGCCAGCGCGGTGAGCTGCAGCGTCAGGCATTCGGCCAGGTTGCGCGCGCCCACGCCCACGGGCTCCAGGCTCTGCAGCAGACGTTGGGCCACGGTGAAGCGGTGCACCAGTTCTTCGATCTGTTCCAGGTCGTCGGGCCCGGCCAGGCTGGTAGCGAGTTCTTCCAGAGGCTCTTCGAGGTAGCCGTCGTCGTTCAGCGATTCGATGAGAAAACGCAGCGCGGCCGTGTCCACTTCAGACAGCCGCAGCGACAGTGCCTGGCGGTGCAAAAAGGCGGTGAGCGATTCGTGCGAACGGGCCAGCTCGGTGGCGTCGGCCTCGTCGCCTTCCGCATCGTTGCGGGTGCGCGCAGGGGCGTCGCCACCCCACTCGGCGTCGTTGGGCGCCATCTCGACGGTGCCGTCGCCGCTCCAGTCGGGCTCGTCGGCACCTGCACTGGGGATTTCAGCCTCGTTTTGGCTCTCAGCGCCAGTACTGCTTGCGCCGACAGCTCCTGAAAACATAGCATCATCGGCGCTGTAGTCGTCGGCCTGCGCGGGCGTGTCGGCGGCTTCCAGGCCAAACTCCTCGCGCGGTGCTTCGTCGGCATTGCGTTCGAGGAACGGGTTTTCGTCGAGCATCTGCTCGACTTCCTGCGAGAGTTCGAGCGTGGACAACTGCAGCAGCCGGATGGACTGCTGGAGCTGGGGGGTCAATGCAAGGTGCTGCGAGACGCGCAGCGACAGTCCAGGCTTCATCACATGCGGAAATGCTCGCCCAGGTACACGCGGCGTACTTCGGCGTTGTCCACGATCTCGGAGGGCGTGCCCTGCGCCAGCACGCGGCCGTCGCTGATGATGAAGGCGTGGTCGCAGATGCCCAGCGTCTCGCGCACGTTGTGGTCGGTGATGAGCACACCAATACCGCGTGCCTTGAGGAAGCCGATGATGCGCTGGATCTCGATCACTGCGATGGGGTCGATGCCGGCAAAAGGCTCGTCCAGCAGGATGAAGCGCGGCTGGGTGGCCAGGGCGCGGGCGATCTCGACGCGGCGGCGCTCGCCACCGGACAGTGCCAGCGCGGGCGAGGCACGCAGGTGGTCCACACGCAGCTCTTGCAGCAGTGCCGTCAGGCGTTCTTCGATGGCGTCGCGCGACAGCGGCTGGCCGTCATCGGCGCGCTGCAGTTCCAGCACCGCACGCACGTTTTCTTCGACGGTGAGCTTGCGGAAGATCGAGGCTTCTTGCGGCAGGTACGACAGACCCAGCCGAGAGCGGCGGTGGATGGGCATGTGGGCCACCGAGTGGCCGTCGATGCGAATATCGCCTGCATCGCTGCGCACCAGGCCCACGATCATGTAAAAGGATGTGGTCTTGCCCGCGCCGTTGGGGCCGAGCAACCCCACAACCTCGCCTTTTTGCACCACCAGCGACACATCCTTGACGACCTTGCGGCTGCCATAGGATTTGGCCAGATGCTGTACCTCCAGGCGGCTACCCGCCTGGGAGTCAGGACCGGTACTCACAGCAGGCCCGCTCACTTGGCGCCGCCGCCAAGGCTGTTGCTGGGGCGCAGCGCCGGTGCGGGCGCGTCAGGCGCTGGGGCCGGGGCTGCCGCGCCGGGCGGAGGGTCTTTGGGCGCCAGCACGGCGCGCACACGACCACCGGGCGCTGGTGTGTCGCCCGCTGCGGCAGAAGAGGCTGGTGCCTTCTGGCCATCGACGGTGAACACATCGGTGAGGTTGTTGTAGACGATCACGGCGCCGGTGATCTCGTCGTTCAATACCGACCCACGGTACCGGCGGAGTTCGGCGCGGGTGATGAAGCGCACGTTGTCGGCCTTGCCGTCGTATTCGATGACTTCGCTTTCGCCTTCGATGAACTCGTCAGGCGCCCCCGCCACGGTGTCGCGCTTTTGGCGGAAGAACGCCCGTTTGCCCGCCTCGGCCGTGACCACGCCGTACTGGTAGCCGTCGGCGTCCTGGCGCACATCCAGCCGCGCGCCGCGCAGCACGATGGTGCCCTTGGTCATCACCACGCGGCCCGAGAACACGCTGGTCTGCTTGAGTTCATCGTGGCGCAGGGCGTCGGCCTCGATGTTCATGGGCTTGGCACGGTCAGCCTTTTCGGCATATGCCATGCCCGCAAGGCCGGTCAGGGCTGCGAGCACAAGGAGGGGGAGTAGGCGGTGGGTCATAGGGCACGAATCTTGCAATGATTGTAGCCACCCGATGGTACCCACCCCGAAAAAAAAGCCCGCGTCAGCGGGCCTTTGGGACAACTTGCCGACAGGGTCGGCACATCGTCAGGCTTTGCGTGCCGTGGCCGCCAGGTATTCGACCACCTGCAACACGGTTTGCATGCTGCCGGCCATCGTGCCGTCGGTGTAGTACTTGCCTGCCACACCCATGGAAGGCACGCCCTCAACACCGTACGAATCTTGCAGCTGCGAGGCGCGACGCACCTGGTTGGCCACGCTGAAGGAGCCGTAGACCTCCTTGAACTTGGCCGCATCAACGCCCTGCTGGGTCACCCAGGCCAGGATTTCGTCGTCCTTGGCGAGCTTGGCCTTTTCCACGTGGATGGCACGGAAGACCTTGGCGTGCAGGGCTTCGAGCTTGCCCATGCCTTCGAGCGTGTAGTACAGCTTTTGCTGGGGCACGAAGCTGGCGTTGAACGCCACGGGCACGCGGCGGATGGAGAGGTCCTTGGGCGCAGCCTTGACCCAGGCGTCCAGCGTGGGCTCGAAGGCGTTGCAGTGGGGGCAGCTGTACCAGAAGAACTCGATCACATCGACCTTGCCGGCCGGCGCATCGGGGGTGACGGGCTTGTCCAGCCGCTTGAAGTCCTTGCCCTCCTTGAACTGGCGGGCTTGCGCCATCGCGGGGTTGGCCACTGGCAGCGTCAGGGCAGAAGCGGCAACCGCAGAGGCGGCGGACAAAGAAAACTCACGGCGTTTCATGACAAAGACTCTCCTGGTTCAGGTATGCGGGATGTGAGACATCCCTTTACAAAAAGTTCAGCCCTGGTGGTGGCGCTGTATGCACAGGCCCCTGTTCACAGCCACAGGCCGATCAGCGCTGCACACGCACCAGCGCCGATTCCAGCCCGGCGCCATCGAGTTTCTCTTTGAGCACTTCGGCATCGTCACGCTTGGTGAAAGGACCGATGCGCACCCGGAAGACCGCCCGGCCATTTTGCTCACGCTCGCTCACGCGGGCCTCCCAGCCCAGCATGGCCAGCTTGGCGCGCTGGGCGTCTGCGTCGGCCTGGGTGCGGAAGGCGCCCGCCTGCACAAAGTAGTCAAACGGGTCCACACTGCCCTTGGCCGCGGCCTTGGCCACGGCCAGATCGCCCAGCGGGTCAGCGCCCGGCTTGCTCTCGGCTTTGGCCTCGGCTTTGGCGTCTGGCTTGCTCGCGGCAGGCTTGGCAGCCGACGCGGCGGCGCGCACCTCAGGGGCGGGAGCGGATGCAGGCGCTGACGCGGCTGCCGCCACCGCTGGCGCCGCAGGGCGGGCCGGGTTCTTGCCATACAGCGGCGAGTTCGGGTCCCAGTTCTTGTTTTTCTGGGACTCCGCTGCGTCTAGGTCGGCACCGCGGCCATTGCCCTTGTTCAGGAAGGGCACCGGCACCTTGGTCACGTACACGGCCACGGCCAGCGCCGCGCCCAGGCCCACGATGACCCCGACGATGAAGCCGACAATGGTCCCGCCCGTCTGTTGCTTTTTCATATTGGTAGTAACTGCTTACATTCTGGCCGGGGCCGACACGCCCAGCACGGCCAGGCCATTGTGCAATACCTGGGCGGTGGCAGCGACCAGCGCCAGGCGCGCCTTCTTCACAGCCTCGTCGTCCACGAGGATGCGCTCGGCATCGTAATAGCTGTGGTAGCTGGCGGCCAGGTCGCGCAGGTAGAAGGTCACATCGTGTGGCGCCTCACCGTCGGCGGCGGCGGTGAGCATCTCGGGGTACTTGGCCAGTTGCAGCATCAGCGCCTGGGCCTGCGGGCCTTCGAGGGCAGACAGGTCCACATCCTTGAGCGAAGCCACATCACCACCGCCCGCCTCTTGCCACGCACGCAGCACCGACTGGATGCGGGCATGCGCGTACTGCACGTAGTACACGGGGTTGTCGTTGTTCTGTGCCACGGCCAGGTCCACGTCGAAGGTGTACTCGGTATCGGGCTTGCGGCTGAGCAGGAAGAAGCGCACCGCATCCTTGCTGGTCCACTCGATCAAATCGCGCAGCGTGACATAGCTGCCGGCACGCTTGCTGATCTTGACCTCTTCGCCGCCCTTGACCACCCGCACCATGGTGTGCAGCACGTAGTCGGGGTAACCCTTGGGGATCCCCACATCGGCCGCCTGCAGGCCGGCGCGCACGCGGGCGATGGTGCCATGGTGGTCCGTGCCCTGGATGTTGACGACCTTGGTGAAGCCGCGCTCCCACTTGGCAATGTGGTACGCCACGTCGGGCACGAAATAGGTGAAGGTGCCGTCCTGCTTGCGCATGACGCGGTCCTTGTCGTCGCCGTAATCGGTGGACTTGAGCCACAGCGCACCGTCCTGCTCGTAGGTCTTGCCGTTGGCTACGAGCTTGTTCACCGTGGCCTCGACGCGGCCGCTGGTGTACAGGCTGGATTCGAGGTAGTACTCGTCGAACTGGAGGTTGAAGGCCTGCAGGTCCTTGTCCTGCTCGTTGCGCAGGTAGGCCACCGCAAACTGGCGGATGTTGTCGTAGTCCTCCACATCGCCGTTGGCCGTGAACTCGCGGTCGTCAGCCTTCACGGTGGCCTTGGCCTTGAAGGCCTCGGCGATGTCGGCGATGTAGTCGCCGTTGTAGAAGTTCTTGGCCAGCGGGTTCTCGCTGTCGGTGGGCCAGCAGTCGTCGCCAGGCTTGAAGCCCTTGGCGCGCAGCTGCGTGCTCTTGGTCAGCGTGTCGATCTGTACGCCTGCGTCGTTGTAATAGAACTCGCGGTGCACCTTCCAGCCCTGGGTGCTGAACAGGTTGCAAATCGCATCGCCCAGCGCGGCCTGGCGGCCGTGGCCCACGTGCAGCGGGCCCGTGGGGTTGGCCGACACGAACTCGACCAGCACCTGCTGGCCGTTGCTGGCTTGGTAACCAAAGCGCTCGCCCGCAGCCAGCACCTCACGCACCACTTCCTGCTTGGCGGCGGGTTGGAGGCGGATGTTCAGAAAGCCCGGGCCCGCGATTTCAATGGCGGACACCCAGCGCTGAAAGGCGGGCGTGGCTTCGAGTGCGGCCTTGAGCTGCTCGCCCAGTGCGCGCGGGTTGAGCTTGAGGGGCTTGGCCAGTTGCATGGCCGCGGTGCAGGCGAAGTCGCCATGGGCCGCCACCTTGGGAGATTCAAAGGCTGCCTTGGCGCCAGCGCCGGGGAACAGGTTTTCCAGCTCGGCTGCGAGCGCAGCGAGCAATTCATTTTTGGCTGTGAGCATCGGTGGATTTTACGGGTCTGCCAGCAGCAGGGCGCCAGACGCGCCGCCAGGAGGCATCCCGCAGCGAAAGGCACAATGGGCCGCAATGCCCTTTCAACCGGAGAGTGCGCGTGCAACCCCAGCCCATCCTGCTCTATCGGCGCCGCTGGACCCTGGTGTTTCAGGTGCCTTTTGTGCTGCTGATGGCGGTATGCCTGGCCTTCTCGCTGTATTGGGCGTCTGTATCGAACGACCGACTGCTCACGGCCCTCTGCCTGTGTGCCGCATTCGTCTCCTTCTGTGTGGGCGGAACCCTGGGCCGGTCCGCCCTGGAGGCCTACCGGGAGCAAGACCCGGCGGTGGTCATTGACGCCACCGGTATCACCGATCTGCGCCAGGACGACCCGCACACCGTGACCTGGGAGGCCATGGAACGTGCGCACCTGGACGACTACGAAGGCGTGATCTTGGTCAAGTTGCGCCCCGGCCACAGAGACTCCGCACGGGGTGTGATCGTCAAGGCACTCAAACGCTGGCAGCAACGGGGGGATGTGGTGTTTGCCCTGGGTGGCCTGGCGCACGACCCCCGGCAGATCCACACGGCACTGAAAGCCTTTCATGCAGCCGCGGCCACCAGGGCCCGCGCAGGGTTGTGATGACGGGTCCGCGTTGTCGCGCGCCATGTTCTATGGTGCAATGCCGCCGGGACCCCCCATAACGCATTCACACCAGGAGATTCCATGAAAAAGCTTCTTTCCCTGACTGCACTCGGCCTGGCGCTGACACTGGGCTTTGGTGCCCACGCCGCCGAAGACGCCAAGGCCCCTACCAAACAGCAATCGAAGATGGCGACCTGCAACAAGGACGCCGGAGACATGAAGGGCGACGAGCGCAAGGCCTTCATGAAGACCTGCCTGAGCAACAAGCCCGCCACCCAGCAGGACAAGATGAAAACCTGCAACGCTGACGCCAAGGCCAAGACGCTCAAGGGCGACGAGCGCAAGGCCTTCATGAGCGAGTGCCTGAAGAAGTGAAGTAAGTTCACACCCGGTGCATCTTCACCGGGCTCGATAAGCAAAAGCCCGCCGGCATCCAGCCAGGCGGGCTTTTTTATGGGGGGCGTGTTTGCACTTACCAGCCGCGCGCCCAGAACACTGCAATCACGGCCACCACAGGCAGCACATGCGACTGGATCATCACCAGGCGGCGGACCCGCGCGACTTCTGCGGCGGGCGGCAGGGCGCCAGTGATGCGCAGGTTCTGGCGCCAGCGGCGAAACGCAGCCGAGGGCACAAACGACAGCACGACCATGGCCAGCACCAGGGTGATCTTGATGTGAAACAGGGGCTGCGACAGGTACCACGAGGCGCCCTTCACGCCCCAGATCAACCGGGCCAGGCCGCTGCCAATCATCACCGCCCCGGCCACACCGTAGATCACATCCAAGCGGGCCAGGCGCTCGACCACGGCAGCATTGAGCCACTCGATACGGCACAGCGCCGCCTGGCTGGACAGAAAAACCACAAAGGTCAGGATGGCCAGAAGGTGAAAGGCGGCCAGGATGGCTTCGAGGGTCATGGTGCAGATTCCTTGTAGCGCCCGAGGCCACTGCGCAGCTCCAAGCGCTCACAGTGCCATCCGGCAGGGCCACCATTGTGCGCGATGGCGCGGGCCTGACCGCTCCAAAAAGAAGCGGCGCGGGCCCGAAAGCCCGCGCCGCTGGCAGCGCTGATTCAGCAAGTACCCGCCATCAAGCCACGGTGCGCGCCACCGTCGCCACAGGCACATCCGCCGACACCACGGGGGCCGAGGCCGCAGACACTGCGAGCGGCAGCGGATGGCCATTCATCGCCGCGTCCAGGCGATCTTGGTCCAGCGCGTTTTCCCAGCGGGAGACGACCACCGTGGCCACGGCGTTGCCGATGAAGTTGGTCAGCGAGCGGCATTCGCTCATGAAACGGTCCACGCCCAGAATCAGCGCCATGCCGGCCACGGGCACTTCGGGCACCACGGCCAGGGTGGCGGCCAAGGTGATGAAGCCCGCGCCCGTCACGCCCGCCGCGCCCTTGGACGACAGCATGGCGACGAGCAACAGCGCCACCTGGTGGCCCAGCGTCAGTTCGGTGTTGGTCGCCTGGGCGATGAACAGCGCGGCCAGCGTCATGTAGATGTTGGTGCCGTCCAGGTTGAACGAGTAGCCCGTGGGCACCACCAGGCCCACCACCGACTTGCTGCAACCCGCCTTTTCCATCTTTTCCATCAGCGATGGCAGGGCGGATTCAGACGACGAAGTGCCCAGCACCAGCATCAGCTCGGCCTTGAGGTAGCGGATCAGCTTGAACACCGAGAAGCCACACAGGCGCGCCACCAAGCCCAGGATCACCACCACAAACAGCAGCGAGGTGACATAGAACGAGCCCACCAGCCACGCCAGGTTGACCAGCGAGCCCAGGCCAAACTTGCCAATGGTGAACGCCATGGCACCAAACGCACCCAGAGGCGCCGCCTTCATCACGATGCCCACCACCTTGAACACAGGCGTCGTCAGCGCGTCCAGAAAGTTCAGCACCGGGCGGCCTGCCTCACCCACCATGGCCAGGCCAATGCCGAACAGCACGGCCACCAGCAGCACCTGCAGGATGTTGTCGCCCACAAACGGGCTCACCAGCGTCTTGGGGATGATGTCCATGGCAAAGCCCGTGAGCGTCATCTCGTGCGACTTGGCCACGTAGCCCTTCACCGCCGTCTGGTCCAGGTCGGCCACATTGATGTTCATGCCCGCGCCGGGCTGCACCACGTTGGCCACCACCAGGCCCACCACCAGGGCCAGCGTGGAGAAGAACAGGAAGTACGCCATGGCCTTGCCGAACACGCGGCCCACGGTGGAGAGCTGCGACATGCCAGCGATGCCGGTCACGATGGTCAGGAAGATCACCGGGGCGATGATCATCTTGACCAGCTTGATGAACGCGTCACCCAGCGGCTTGAGCGCCTCGCCGTAGGACGGCTCGAAATGGCCCAGCAGAACGCCCAGGACGATGGCGAACACCACCTGGAAGTACAGTTGCCGATAAAAAGGCAGCTTCAAGGTCGAGGCTGCGGGAGCGGAATGGTTGTGCATGGAACGGGTCTCCTGGGGTCACGGGTCTGCACCACCGGGGTGCCTCCGGCGCGCGTCAAGGGTGCCGTTTGTACCGCTGCACTTTGTTTCAGCCGATAACCTATTGGTATTAGTCGAGAGCGGCTTCATAGGAGAGCGCGCGCACCAAATCAGGGTAACTACCTAGTCCCCAGCCTGGTGCAGCACACTCCCACCCGCACCCAATTGGCCTTGGTGCCGCACAACCACCCCGCTGGATTCCCATGCCCACGCCCCGCCTTCGCCAGTTCTGGACGCTGCTCATCCTGCTAGCAGGCACGGTGGCCAGCATGTTCGCGGCTGGCCAGTGGGCCTGGCACCGGTCCTTGCTGGACGAAAGCGAGAGCGTGCAGCGCCAGCTGGCCCTGTACGGGCAGACGCTGGCCCAGCGCATCGACCGCTACCGCACCCTGCCCGAGGTGCTGGCCCTGGACGCGCAGTTGCAGGACGCCCTGCGCCGCACCCTGAGCACCGACGAGGTAGCGCAGCTCAACCGCAAGCTGGAGCAGGCCAACGGCGCCAGCCAGTCCTCCACCCTCACCCTGCTCGACCGCGACGGCCTGGCCGTGGCCGCCAGCAACTGGCGCACAGCCACCAGCAATGTGGGCGTGGACTACAGCTTTCGCCCCTATGTGCAGCAGGCGCTGGCCCAGGGGCGCGGCAGCTTCTACGGCATTGGCGTGACCACGGGCGAGCCGGGCTACTTCCTGTCGCAGGCCATCCGCGACGACAGCGGCCACATCCTGGGGCTGGTGGCCATCAAGATCGCGCTGCAGGAGCTGGAGCGCGAATGGCTGCAGACACCCGACATCGTGCTGGCGTCGGACGCGCATGGTGTGGTCTTTCTCGCCAGCCAGGACGCATGGCGCTACCGCCTGCTGGAGCCGCTGGACGACGAAGAGCGCCGCGAGCTGAACGCCACCCGACAGTACTCCGACCAGCCGCTGCGCCCGCTCGACGTCCGCGTGGACGACCGCCTGGACAATGGCGGGCGGCTGGTGCGTGTGCAACCGTCCGCCGACATGCCCGCCCCGCCCGGCCGCATGCTGTGGCTGACCCAGCCCCTGCCCGGCACGCCCTGGCAACTGCACCTGGTGCACACCACCCACAGCAGCATGGCTGACAGCCGCTGGGCGGCCGCAGCCGGGGGCGGCGGCTGGCTGGCCCTGTCGCTGCTGGTGCTGTTTGTGCGCCAGCGCCAGCGCCTGGCCCGCCTGCGCCAGCGCAGCCGCCAGGAGTTGGAGACCGTGCTGCAACAGCACGCGCAGGAGTTGCGCACCGCGCAGGACGGCATCGTGCAGGCGGCGCAGCAGGCTGACATGGGCCTCTCCCGCAGTCTGGAACACCTGCCCCAGGGGGTGGTCATCATCGACGCCGACCTGAAGCTGGTGGCGTGGAACTCGCGCTATGTGCAGCTGTTCCGCTACCCCGCCGACCTGATGCAGGTGGGTCGCCCCATTGAAGACCTGATGCGCCACAACGCGCGCCGGGGCCTGCTGGGCCCGGGCCCGGTGGAAGAAGCCATCGAACGCCGCCTGGCGCACCTGCGCAGCGGCACCCCCCACCTGCACGAAAGCGCCAAGGAAGACGGCACGGTGCTGGAGATCCGGGGCAACCCGTTGCCCGAGGGCGGTTTTGTGACCAGCTACGCCGACATCACCAGCTACAAGAACGCCGCACGCGAGCTGCGATCGCTGGCCGATGCGCTGGAGCAGCGCGTGGCCGACCGCACCCGCGACCTGGACGCCGCGCGGCGCGAAGCCGAGCAGGCCAACCGCTCCAAAACCCGCTTTGTGGCCGCCGCCGTGCACGACCTGCTGCAGCCCCTGAACGCCGCACGCATGTTCACCTCGCTGCTGCGCAGCCATCTGCCAGGCGACGCCGAACGGCACGCCGTGGACAGCATCGACGGCGCCCTGGCCGCGCAGGACGCCATCCTCAACAGCCTGCTCGACATCTCGCGCATGGAGTCGGGCCAGTTCGATGTGCACATCCACGACGTGGCCCTGGGGCCCCTGCTACAGGTGCTGGGCCACAACTTTGGCGTGCTGGCCGAAAGCCAGGGCCTGCAACTGCGCTGCGTGCCCACGCGCGCCGTGGTGCGCACCGACGATAACCTGCTGCGCCGCATCCTGCAGAACTTTGTCTCCAACGCCATCCGCTACAGCCGGCGCGGGCGCATCGTGGTGGGCTGCCGCAGGGTGGGCGACCACCACCTGCGCATCGAGGTGCACGACCAGGGCCCCGGCATCCCCGAGTCATTGCAGCGCGAGATCTTTGAAGAATTCCGCCGCCTGGACGAAGGCCGCGCCGACGACCGGGGCGCAGGCCTGGGCCTGGCCATCGTCGAACGCCTGGGCCGCTTGCTGGGGCACGAGATTGGCCTGCGCTCGCAACTGGGGCGCGGCAGCGTGTTCTGGGTGTGTGTGCCGCTGGGCAACCCTGCCGCCGCGCAGCAGGCTGCGCCCCCCGCCACCACGCAGCAACCCGCCGACGACGCCCCCCTGCAAGGCAGCAGCGCCTGGGTCATTGATGACGACGGCCCTACCTGCGCCGCCACGCAGGCCCTGCTGCAGCGCTGGGGCTGCACGGTGCCGCTGGCCGCTGGCGCGCCCGAGGCCCTGGCCGCCGCCCAGCCCGGCCGGGCGCCGCAGCTGGTGCTGCTGGACGTGCACCTGGGCGCCGGCCTCCACGGCCCCGAAGTGTTCGCGCAGCTGTGCCAGCGCTGGGGCCAGACACCCGCCGTGATCCTGGTCACCGCCGAGCGCGATGCCACCCTGCGCCGCCAGGCCGCCGAACGCGGCTGGGGCTTTCTGGCCAAGCCGGTGCGCGCCCCCGCGCTGCGGGCGCTGGTGAGCCAGACGCTGCTGAGACAGGGAGCATCCCCCTGAGCCGCTGCGCGACGGGGCGGCCTTTGCACGGCGCCTCAGGCAGGGTGCTGCGCCCGGTTGGAGAGGCCGCGCTCGTCGCTACGCTTTTAGTAGCATCCAGGGCTCGTTGAATAGGCGACAGCGGCCGTTTTGATGCAGATCTCCACCTCAGGAAGACACGCCGTCTTCCGTCTCCAGGCTTTTGACCAGCACCGCCGCCTGCGTGCGGCTGTAGCACGCGAGCTTTTTCAGGATGGCGGTGACATGCACCTTCACCGTGTTCTCGGCCAGGCCCAGCGCGCTTGCAATCTGTTTGTTGAGCAGGCCATCGGCCAGACACAGCAACACGCGGAACTGCTGGGGCGTGAGCTGTGCCAGCCGCGCGGCCAGCTCAGCGTCGGCCTCGGAGCGCTCGGCCGCCATGGGCGGGAACCAGCTGCCGCCATCCAGCACGGCCTGGATGGCGTCGCCCATGGCGTCGGCGGGCGCGGACTTGGGGATGAAGCCCGCAGCACCAAACTGCTGCGCGCGGCGGATGACGCGGGGGTGGTCGTTGGAAGAGATGATGACCACGGGCAGCTCGGGGTATTCGCCGCGCACATGCAGCAAGGCAGAGAAGCCGCGCGTGCCGGGCATGCTCAGGTCCAGTAGCACCAGCTCGACCTCGGGGTGGTCCCGCAGCGCCTGGCCCAGCGTGGCGGCGCTGGCCGCCTCCAGCGTACGGAACTGCGGCAGCCGCTCGCGCAGCACGTGCAGCACGGCCGCACGGAACAGCGGGTGGTCGTCAGCAACGAGGAGTGTGGGCGCGGTGGACATGGAGTGTTGTGCAGTCTGCCACGGGGGCTATCAGCCGCCGGCCTGCGGGCCTTTCCAGAACGCGGGCTGTGCGTACTGGTGCTTGAGGTGTTCGATCCACAGCCGCACCCGCAGCGGCATGTGCTTGCGCTGCGGAAACACCACATAGATGCCGTTGGGCGGCGCCGCAAAATCGTGCAGCACCTCCACCAGGCGCCCGGCGGCGATCTCGGCCTCCACCTCCCAGGTGCTGCGCCAGGCAATGCCGTAGCCCGCCAGGCACCAGTCGTGCAGCACCTGCCCGTCCGAGCAATCGAGCGGGCCGCCGGGCTTGAGGTGGATGACCTCGGTGCCACCGCCTTCGACCGGCATGCGGAACGCCCAGCCCCGTGTTTGCGACGCCTCGCTCGACAGCGTGAGGCAGTCGTGCTGCACCAGCTCGCTGGGGTGGCGCGGGGTGCCGTGACGCTGCAGGTAGGCGGGCGTGGCCACGCACAGGCGGCGGTTGTCGGCAATGCGCACGCTCACCAGCGACGAGTCGGGCAGGTCGCCCACGCGCACGGCGCAGTCATAGCCCTCGCCCGCCAGGTCCACCACGCGGTCGCTGAGGTTGAGCGAGATGGTCACGTCCGGGTGGGCGGTGCGAAAACGTGGCACCAGCGGCGCCACATGGCGGCGGCCAAAGCCGGCCGGTGCGGTGATGCGCAAATGGCCCGTGGCCTTGACGCCCCCTTCGGACACGCTGGCCTCGGCGTTGGCCACGTCGGACAACAGGCGCTGGCAGTCTTCCAAAAACGCACTGCCCTCGTGCGTGAGGCTGATGCGGCGCGTGGTGCGCACCAGCAACTTCACGCCCAGGTGTTCTTCCAGCGCATCGAGCCGCCGCCCCATGATGGCCGGCGCCACGCCCTCGGCCTTGGCCGCAGCGGTGAGGCTGCCGCGTGTTGCCACCGACACAAACGATTCGAAGGCCTTGAGTTTGTCCATGGGCGCTGATTATGGGGATAAAGCGGAGAAGGGCCTGGTGACGGACTTGGGCACGGCCTGTGATCGGTTTTAGAGACAAACAGGCCGCATGCGCTAGTGCAACATGCCTGGGCAGCTACATAAATGATAGTGAACCAGCATCACCCCCACTTCACACCAGGCGTGACTTGAGGAACCCCACGGTGCCATAGCGCTTGACCTCGGTGTAGAGGTCGCGCGTGAGGCCCTGCACCATGGCGGTGTAGGCGTCGGCCAGGTCGGGGGCGATGGTGAAGTGGTCGTAGTTCACGATCACGCCCACGCGCTCGCCCTGTGCGGCGAGCGGAGCGAGCAGGCGGCGCACCTCCTGCTCGATGGCGTCGATGGTGCTGGCGGTGTTGATCTGCAGGCCCGAGAAGTCGATGTGCAGCAGCAGGCGCGCGGCGTCCAGCTCGAAGCGCTGCACCAGCGGGCGGTTGAGCAGCTGCTCGCGCAGGCCCAGCGGGCCGGGCTCGAACAGGCGCAGGTCCATGGTCTGCAGGCCGGGGCTGATGCGCGGCGTGAATGCCATGTGGGCCAGCACGTCGCGCTGCAGGTCGATGCCGGGCGCCAACTCGATGAGTTCCAGCGCACCGCTGCCATCCGCCCCGCCCGAGGGCACCAGGCGGAACACGCAGCGCTCGGTCACATACAACACGCGCTGGCCGCGCCGCAGCGCCTCGGCGCCGCTGAAGGTGCGGTGCTCGACCTCGCGCACCAGCTTGCGCGCGCCGCCTTCGTGCAGGATGTGCAGGTGGCCGTCCACCGCCTCCACGTGCAGCGCGCCTGCCGTGAAGGTGCCGACAAACACCACGGTCTTGGCGTTCTGGCTGATGTTGATGAAGCCGCCCGCACCCGCCAGGCGCGGGCCGAACTTGCTCACGTTGAGGTTGCCGTGCTGGTCGGCCTGCGCCAGGCCCAGGATCGCGATGTCGAGACCACCGCCGTCGTAGAAGTCGAACTGGTTGGGCTGGTCGATGATGGCCTGCGGGTTCACGGCCGCGCCGAAGTTCAGCCCGCCGGCGGGGATGCCGCCGATCACGCCGGGCTCGGCCGTGAGCGTGACGAGGTCGATGATGCGCTCTTCAGCCGCTACGTTGGCCACCCCCTCGGGCATGCCGATGCCCAGATTCACCACCTGGTGCGGGCGCAGCTCCAGCGCCGCGCGGCGGGCGATGATCTTGCGCTCGGTCAGGGGCATGGCCTCCAGCGTGTCCATGGGCACGCGCAACTCGCCCGCAAACGCGGCGCTGTAGGGCTCGGCAAAGGTCTGGTGGTGGTGCGCGGGCTCGGTGGCCAGCACCACGGCGTCCACCAGCACGCCGGGCACCTTCACCTGCCGGGGGTTGAGCGTGCCGCGCTCGGCGATGCGTTCGACCTGCGCGATGACCACGCCGCCCGAGTTGCGCGCGGCCATGGCAATCGCCAGCGCTTCGAGCGTGAGCGCCTCGCGCTCCATGGTGAGGTTGCCGTCGGCGTCGGCCGTGGTCGCGCGGATGATGCCCACGTGGATCGGAAAGGCTTTGTAGAACAGGTAGTCCTGCCCGTCGATGGGCAGGATGCGCACCAGGTCTTCGGTGGTGCGCGCGTTGAGCTTGCCGCCGCCGTGGCGCGGGTCCACAAAGGTGTCCAGGCCCACGCGCGTGAGCGTGCCGGGCTTGCCCGCAGCGATGTCGCGGAACAAATGCGTGATCACGCCCTGGGGCAGGTTCCAGGCCTCGATCTGGTTGTCCACCGCCAGCTTCTGGATGCGGGGCACCAGGCTCCAGTGCCCGCCGATCACGCGCTTGAGCAGGCCGGCGTGGCCCAGGTGGTTGAGGCCCCGCTGCTTGCCGTCGCCCTGGCCTGCGGCGTAGACGAGCGTGAGGTCGCGCGGGGTTTGGGTCGTTTCCCAGCGCTGGGCCAGCGCCACGGCAATGCTTTCGGCAAAGCCGATGCCCACAAAGCCGCCCGTGGCCACGGTGTCGCCATCGTGGATGAGCTGCACGGCATCAGCGGCGCTCACGATCTTGTTCTTGTGGGCCGCGTTGAGCGCGCTGGCGTCCAGGGGTGCCTGCATGGGTTTGTCTCCCGGTGGGTTTGTTGTGCGCGCAGCGTAGTGGGTAACGGGCGAAAGCACCATTCAGGGTGACTACGGACTGTCACCAGTTTTGCGTAAAAGTCACTGGTTTAGAGATTTTCAGCGTATTTATGTGGGCAAACATTTGCAATACAGTCTGTCCATGGCCTGCTGTTGCGGGCACCGTTTTTCATAGACCTCCGTTTTCACCACTCTTCTTGAGGCACCCCATGACCGAACGCACCCAAGTCCACGGCCTGCAAGTGGCCACTTCCCTGTACCGCTTTGTCGAAGACAAGGTGCTGCCCGGCACGGGGGTGGACGCCGCCGCCTTCTGGAAAGGTTTTGACGCCATCGTGTCCGACCTGGCTCCGCGCAACATCGCCCTGCTGGCCGAGCGCGACCGCCTCCAGACCGAGCTGGACACCTGGCACAAGGCCAACCCCGGCCCCATCCAGAACATGGTGGCCTACCGCGGCTTTCTCGAAAAGATCGGCTACCTGGTGCCCCAGCCTGCCGACGTGAAGGCCACGACCACCAACGTGGACGACGAGCTGGCCACGCAGGCCGGCCCGCAGCTGGTGGTGCCCATCCTGAACGCACGTTATGCACTCAACGCCGCCAACGCGCGCTGGGGCAGCCTGTATGACGCACTGTATGGCACGGATGCGATCCCCGAGACTGACGGCGCCGAAAAGGGCAAGGGCTACAACCCCGTGCGCGGTGCCAAGGTGATCGCGTTTGCGCGCCAAGTGCTGGATGACACGGCGCCTTTGGCTGCAGGCTCGCACAAGGATTCGACGGGCTACAAGGTGGAAGGCGGCCAGCTGGTCGTGTCACTGGCCAACGGCAACACCACGGGCCTGAAGGACGCATCGCAGTTCAAGGGCTACCAGGGCAATGCCGCCGCGCCGTCGTCGGTGCTGCTGCAGCACAACGGCCTGCACCTCGATATCCAGATCGACCGCAGCACGCCCATCGGCCAGTCCGATTCCGCAGGCGTGAGCGACCTGGTGCTGGAAGCGGCCCTGTCCACCATCCTGGACCTGGAAGACTCCGTGGCCGCCGTGGACGCCGAAGACAAGGTGCTGGGCTACAGCAACTGGCTGGGCATCATCCAGGCCACGCTGACCGAGCAGGTCGCCAAGGGCGGCAAGACCTTCACGCGCGGGCTGAACCCTGATCGCATCTACACGGCCCCCCAAGGCGGCGAAGTACGCCTGCATGGCCGCTCGCTGATGTTCCTGCGCAATGTGGGCCACCTGATGACCAACCCGGCCATCCTGTGGAAGGACGCACAAGGTGCCGTGCGCGAAATCCCCGAAGGCATCATGGATGCGGTGGTGACCACGGCGATTGCACTGCACGACCTGCAGGGCCATGGACAAAACGGCATCCGCAACTCCCGCAAGGGCAGCGTCTACATCGTCAAGCCCAAGATGCACGGCCCCGCCGAAGTCGGCTTTGCCGCTGAACTCTTCGGCCGCGTAGAGAAGCTGCTGGGCCTGCCCGACAGCACCGTCAAGCTGGGCATCATGGACGAAGAGCGCCGCACGTCCGTCAACCTCAAGGCCTGTATTGCCGCTGCATCGACCCGCGTGGCGTTCATCAACACCGGCTTCCTCGACCGCACGGGCGACGAGATGCACACCGCCATGCACGCCGGCCCCATGGTGCGCAAGGGCGACATGAAGACCAGCGCCTGGATCCAGTCGTACGAGAAGAACAACGTGCTAGTGGGCCTCTCCTGTGGCCTGCGCGGCAAGGCGCAGATCGGCAAGGGCATGTGGGCCATGCCCGACCTGATGGCCGAAATGCTCAAGCAGAAGATCGCCCACCCCAAGGCCGGCGCCAACACGGCCTGGGTGCCCAGCCCCACGGGCGCCACGCTGCACGCGCTGCACTACCACCAGGTGAAGGTGAGCGACATCCAGATCGAGCTGGAAAAGACCGACGTGAACGCCGAACGCGACAACCTGCTGACCGGCCTGCTGACCGTGCCCGTGGCCGCCGCCCCGAACTGGAGCGACGCCGAGAAGCAGCAGGAGCTGGACAACAACGCCCAGGGCATTCTGGGCTACGTGGTGCGCTGGGTGGACCAGGGCGTGGGCTGCTCCAAGGTACCCGACATCCACAACGTGGGCCTGATGGAAGACCGCGCCACGCTGCGCATCAGCAGCCAGCACATGGCCAACTGGCTGCACCATGGCGTGGTGACTGAAGCCCAGGTGCGCGAGACCTTTGAGCGCATGGCAGCCGTGGTGGACCAGCAAAACGCGGGTGACTCGCTGTATCAGCCCATGGCCGGACACTTTGCCACCAGCATGGCCTACAAGGCAGCGTGTGACCTGGTCTTCAAGGGCATGGAACAGCCCAGCGGCTACACCGAGCCACTGCTGCACGCCTGGCGCCTGAAGCTGAAGGCAGCGCAAGCGGCCTGATTCCCGACTGCAGGCAGTGCCATATTCATGGCGCTGCCCGCTCTACTTTTGATAGCTGCTAGCGCAATCAACATTTGCACTAGCAGCTATTTTTGTTTCAGGCAGTACTCCGGCTCACCTTGTTCAGTTGTGTGAGAGGCGGCGACCGCGTTTGGGGCAAGCTGCGCCGTACACTGGCACCGACGCCCACGCGTTCACTCCTATGCCTGCAGCACCACCTACCCACCCCGTTCCGTCTGTCTGCCCGCTGTGCGGGCAGCCCAATCAGTGCGCTATCGCGGCGGGTCTCCCGGCAGAAAGCTGCTGGTGCATGACGCAGACCATCGACCCTGCGGCCTTGGCCGCTTTGCCGCAGGAGGCACGCGGCAAGGTCTGTATCTGCGCGGCTTGCGGCGCGCCGGCGCCAGACGCACAGCAACCCTCCGCCGCAGGCCACCCGCCTTCGCCGATATGATTTGGGCTTTTCGCTGTCTTCACAGCGCGCGAAGGAACAAGACATGCCCACGTACCACATCGAAATGATGGAAGGCCGCACGGTCGAGCAAAAGAAGAAGCTGGTGGAAGAGATCACCCGCGTATCCGTCGAGATCCTGGGCGGCTCGCCCGAGTCGGTGGACATCCTGATCACCGATGTGAAGCGCGAGAACTGGGCCACGGGCGGCAAGTTGTGGCTGGAGCGCACATCCTGAGTGGTGCAGCCTCCCTCCGTCACTGACCCCGTGGCATCGCCTCTCTGCTGGATCGCTTCATGAGCACCGCTTCGGGGTCTCTGGCCGTATTGCGTGAGCGTTATGGCGAGCGCTACCGGTGGCTGTTGTTGCTGTCCGTGATGGTCGGCACCATGGCCTCCATCATGTCCTCCACCATCGTCAACGTGGCGATACCGGACATGAGCCACTACTTTGCACTGGGCCAGGAACGCGCCCAGTGGGTCACCTCCGGGTTCATGGTGGCCACCACCGTGTCCATGCTCACCACCCCCTGGCTGTTGTCGCGGTACGGTTACCGCGCGACCTATGTCGGCGCGATATTGTTGCTGCTCGTTGGCGGTGTGGGGGGCGGCCTGGCGCGCGACTTTGGCCTGGTGCTGGCAGCACGCGTCGCCGAGGGGCTGGCAGCGGGTGTGGTGCAGCCCATCCCGGCCGTGATCATCCTGTATGCCTTCCAGCCCCACGAGCAGGGGCGCGCCAGCGGCATTTTTGGCATGGGTGTCGTGCTGGCGCCGGCCATCGGTCCGAGCATGGGCGGTTTGCTGGTGGATTGGTTTGGCTGGCGCTCCATTTTTTTCATGGTGGTGCCACTCTGCCTGGCCTCCATCTGGCTGGCGTACAAGTTTGTACCGGTCACCGCCCCTGGAGGGGTTGAGGCCAATCGGCAAGGCCAGGCGCTGGACTGGCGAGGCCTTCTGCTGGGCACGGTGGGAACGCTGTGCCTGCTGAACGGCCTGGTGTCGCTGCATGGCGGCTCTCACGTCGAGGCGGTGGGCTTGCTGATGGGTGCTGTGGTGGCCGTCGCCTGTTTCATTGCCTGGCAGCGCAGGCTGCTGCGCACCGGGCGCAAGCCGCTCATGGACCTGCGCCTCTTCCAATACCGGCAGTTCGCCATGGGCAGTGTGGTGGCATTCATCTACGGCACCGCCTTGTTCGGCTCTACCTATCTGTTGCCGGTGTTCATGCAACTGGGGCTGGAGCTGTCGGCATCGCACGTGGGCACCCTCATGCTGCCGGCAGGGTTCGTTCTGGCCGCCACCATCGCCATGGTGGGCCGATTGGCGGACCGGCAGCCCACCCATTTATTGGTCAGCACCGGGCTCGGTTTGCTGGCCCTGTCGTTCGGGCTGATGGTGTTTGTGGGCCTTGGCTCGTCGCTGTGGATGCTCGTCGCTTTTGCGATCCTGGGACGCATCGGACTCGGCTTCATTCTGCCCTCGCTGAATCTGGGCTCCATGCGCCCGCTGGACAAGTCGCTCATTTCTCAGGGCTCCAGCGCCATTGGGTTCTTGCGCATGCTGGGCGGCGCCGCCGGGGTCAGCCTGTGCGGCATCGTGCTCGAATGGCGACTCGGCGCACATGGCGCGTCGTTGACGGCCGGAGCCAGCAACCCGGCGCGCATCGCAGCATTCGGTGAAACCTTTTTGATGCTGACTCTTCTGTGCGGGCTGGCGCTGGTGGCCGCCTGGCAGCTGCGCGAGGCGCGGCCAGATTGACAGCAGGCACACCTTGTCCTGATGCTTGAAGGCGGATGCGCGCATTGCCCCATCAAGCCTTTCAAGAAATCAAAGAAACGGAACCTCCGCCATGTGCCAACTCCTCGGCATGAACTGCAATGTACCCACCGATGTGACCTTCAGCTTCACGGGCTTTGCGCAACGCGGCGGTAAGACCGACCACCATACCGATGGCTGGGGCATCGCGTTTTTTGAGGACAAGGGGCTTCGGCACTTCGTGGACCATCTGGCGGCCGTGGACTCACCGGTGGCCGAACTCATTCGCCGTTACCCCATCAAGAGCCGGAACGTCATCGCCCACATCCGCAAGGCCACCCAAGGCATGGTGAGCCTGCAGAACTGCCATCCGTTCGTGCGTGAGCTGTGGGGCCGCTACTGGGTCTTTGCCCACAACGGAGATCTGAAAGACTTCCGCCCTCGCCTGCATTCGCATTTCCGCCCCGTGGGCGATACCGACAGCGAGCATGCGTTTTGCTGGATCATGCAAGAGTTGGCCAAATCGCACGCCAGCGTGCCTTCTGTTCCAGAGCTGACGCTAACGCTCAAGGAACTCGCCGCGCGCATAGCGCCCCACGGCACATTCAATTTCCTGCTTTCCAATGGACAGGCGTTGTGGGCACACGCCTCCACCCATCTGCACTATATAGAGCGCCGCCATCCCTTCGGCGCTGCGCAGCTGAGTGACGAAGACCTCCAGCTGGATTTTTCGAAGGAGACTGGCGTGAACGATCAGGTGGCAGTGATCGTGACCAGCCCCCTCACGACCAACGAAACGTGGACCGCCTTCGGAAAAGGCGAACTGCTGGTGTTTGAGCAAGGTCGGCGGCTGCCTATCTGACGCAGGCGATGCATCGGCGCGGGGGAAACGGCAAATTGCACGCGCCATAGGAATGAACGCCGCCTCTCGCGAGGTTCTCCCGATCGGTTCACGCTGTGTTCGATGGGAGCGAATGGATCTGTACCAACTCGTCGGCGCTGATCTGAGCGGCCCGAGTGGCTCATGTATGTGCGCCCGTCTTGCAGCCCGATGAGGCAGAGGCCCATCGAGTAGACCGTGTCACCCGGAAGCGTTGAGTAGCGCCTATTGCCGTTGGCACATTTTCGATGTCTGCAAAGCAAAAAACCCCAGTCATATCTGACTGGGGTTTTCTGGGCTGTAAGAGCCTGACGATGACCTACTTTCACACG
>NZ_JBWKYJ010000067.1:0-27889 GCF_059423685.1 Acidovorax sp. GW460-11-11-14-LB4
GGGTGCAGGGGAGGCGGTGGGGGGCTCCGAGCGTGAAGCCGAGGCAAAGGGCAGCAGGCGCCGCAGGGACAAAAGCATAGCCTGTTAGTGTGCTGCCAGTTGCTTAAGTGCGCATTAATGTCCGGCGCCAAGACCCCGCGCATGGTGGGCCAAATGGTCGCCCACAAAGCTCTGCACAAAGTAGTAGCCGTGGTCGTAACCCGTGTGCCGGCGCAGCGTGAGCGGCTGGCCGATGGCCTGGCACGCGGCCTCGAACAGGTGGGGGTGCAGCTGGTCGGCCAGGAATTTGTCGTCCAGCCCCTGGTCGATGAGGATGCCCGCCGGGTAGGGCGCGATGGGCTGGTGCTGCATCAGCACCGTGGCATCGTGCTCCAGCCAGGTGGTGCGGTCGGGGCCCAGGTAGCCGGTGAAGGCCTTTTCGCCCCAGGGGCACTGGGTGGGAGCGCAGATGGGCGCAAAGGCCGACACCGTCTTGAAGCGGCCGGGGTGGCGCAGGGCCAGCGTGAGCGCGCCATGGCCGCCCATGCTGTGGCCGAAGATGCCCAGGCGCTGCCCGTCGATAGGCAGGTGCTGGCCCACTAGGGGCAGTAGCTCTTGCAGCAGGTAGCTCTCCATGCGCCAGTGCGTGTTCCAGGGACTCTGCGTGGCGTCGAGGTAGAAGCCCGCGCCCACGCCAAAGTCCCAGCTGGCCGTGGCGCCGGGCAGGGCCAACACGGCCTCGCCGCGCGGGCTGGTGTCGGGCGCGATCAGGGCCAGGCCCAGTTCTGCGGCCAGGCGCTGGGCACCGGCCTTGATCGCAAAGGTCTCTTCGGTGCAGGTCAGCCCGGCCAGGTACAACACGGCGGGCACAGGGCCCTGTTGTGCCTGGGGCGGCAGGTACACCGAGAACTTCATCGGCAGGCCGATGGTGGCGGAGGTGTGCTGGTAAAAGCGCTGCTCGCCGCCAAAACAGGCGTGCTGGCTGAGCAGGTCCAGGGGAGTGGTCATGGTGTTTGCTCTTGAATTGATAGCTGCTCAGGCAATATTTCGTAGCGCTTGAGGCAGTTTTCGCTGGTAGGGAGCCTAAAAACCGGCTCCAGGCCGTTTGTCATGGCCCGCCAGGGCCAGCACCCAGAGTGCCCTGTGGTCGCAGAGGCTGTGGGCGGGCGCTGGCGCTGTGCAGGGTTAAGCAGCGTACTTGACGACCGAGCGGATCGACTTGCCTTCGTGCATCAGGTCAAAGGCTTCGTTGATGTCCTTCAGGCCCATGGTGTGGGTCACAAAGGGCGCGAGCTGGATCTTGCCGGCCATCGCGTCTTCGACCATGCCGGGCAGTTCGCTGCGGCCCTTGACGCCGCCAAACGCCGTGCCCAGCCACTTGCGGCCGGTGACGAGCTGGAAGGGGCGGGTGCTGATCTCCTGCCCGGCACCGGCCACGCCAATGATCACGCTCTGGCCCCAGCCACGGTGCGCGCACTCCAGCGCAGCACGCATCACGTTGACGTTGCCGATGCACTCAAAGCTGTGGTCCACGCCCCAGGTCGTCATCTCCACGATGACCTGCTGGATGGGCTTGTCGAAGTCCTTGGGGTTCACGCAGTCGGTCGCGCCAAAGGTGCGTGCCAGGTCGAACTTGGAGGGATTGGTGTCGATGGCGATGATGCGCCCGGCCTTGGCCAGCTTGGCGCCCTGGATCACGGCCAGGCCAATGCCGCCCAGGCCAAACACGGCCACCGTGTCGCCCTCTTGCACCTTGGCGGTGTTCTTGACGGCGCCCAGGCCCGTGGTCACGCCGCAGCCCAGCAGGCAGACCTGCTCGGGGTTGGCGTTGGGATTGACCTTGGCGAGCGAGACCTCGGCCACCACGGTGTATTCGCTGAACGTGCTGCAGCCCATGTAGTGGTAGATGGGCTGGCCGTTGTAGCTGAAGCGCGTGGTGCCATCGGGCATCACGCCCTTGCCCTGCGTGGCGCGCACGCTCACGCACAGATTGGTCTTGCCGCTCTTGCAGAACAGGCACTCGCCACATTCGGCGGTGTAGAGCGGGATGACGTGGTCGCCGGGCTTCACGCTGGTCACGCCTTCGCCCACTTCCACCACGATGCCCGCGCCTTCATGGCCCAGCACCACGGGGAACAGGCCTTCGGGGTCGTCACCGCTCAGGGTGAAGGCGTCGGTGTGGCACACGCCGGTGTCGGTGATCTTGATGAGCACTTCGCCCTTCTTGGGCGGGTCGACGTCGATCTCGACGATCTGCAGGGGTTCTCCAGCTTTGAAGGCGACGGCGGCACGGGATTTCATGGGGTGGTCCTTTCGGTCAATCGGGTAGCGAATGCGGGTGGGTGGTCTATTTGAGGTAGGAGCGAAGCAGCGCCAGCGTTTCGTCAATGGCTTGCTGGGACGGGGCCGGTTTTTCCGCCAGCGTCTCGCGCACGTGGCTGTCGAGCAGGTCGGCCATCAGTCCGTGCACGGCGCCACGCATGGCCGCCAGCTGCTGCAGGATGGGGGCGCAGTCACTGCCCGCTTCCACCGCGCGCTCCAGCGCCTCGGCCTGGCCCTTGATGCGGCGGAGGCGTGTGATGGCGCGTTGTTTGTCCTCGGCAGTGTGCGGCATGGTCAGGCGGCTGGTTGGTCGTTCACTGGGGTGTACTGGGTGGCAGTATAAAAGACAAGCGCATATGCTGATTGCGCTACGGGCATTAAAAGGGCTATTACTCAGGGGGAGTATTCGAAAATCGGCAGTGAACCCCTCTCGATGAGCCATGAAAAAAGCCCGCAGGCACTGCCTGCGGGCTTTGTGGGGTGCGGGAGCGGCGCAGTGCGCCGCTCCGATCAGCGGCTGGCCAGGGGAGGCACGTCGCGGCGCACGGAGCCGGTGAACAGCTGGCGGGGGCGGCCGATCTTGTACTCGGGGTCGCCGATCATTTCGTTCAGCTGGGCAATCCAGCCCACGGTGCGGGCCAGGCTGAAGATGCCGGTGAACAGGTTCACGGGGATGCCGATGGCGCGCTGCACGATGCCGGAGTAGAAGTCCACGTTCGGGTAGAGCTTGCGCTGCACGAAGTAGTCGTCTTCCAGGGCGATCTTTTCCAGTTCCTTGGCGAGCTTGAACAGCGGGTCGTTTTCGAGGCCCAGCTCGGCCAGCACTTCATTGCAAGTCTCTTGCATGAGCTTGGCGCGGGGGTCGTAGTTCTTGTACACGCGGTGGCCAAAGCCCATGAGCTTGACGCCTGAGTTCTTGTCCTTGACCTGCTTGATGAAGTCGCCGATCTTTTCCACGCCGCCTTGGGCCTGGATGTCGTACAGCATGTTCAGTGCAGCTTCGTTGGCGCCGCCGTGGGCGGGGCCCCACAGGCAGGCCACGCCAGCGGCGATGGCCGCGAACGGGTTGGTGCCCGACGAACCGCACAGGCGCACGGTGGAGGTCGAAGCGTTCTGCTCGTGGTCAGCGTGCAGGATGAAGATGCGGTCCAGCGCGCGTTCCAGCACAGGGTTGACCTTGTACTCTTCGCAGGGCGTGCCGAACATCATGCGCAGGAAGTTGCCTGCGTAGCTCAGGTGGTTCTGCGGGTACATGTAGGGCTGGCCCATGCCGTACTTGTAGGCCATTGCGACCAGCGTGGGCATCTTGGCGATCAGGCGGATCGCGGCGATCTCGCGGTGCTGCGGATTGTTGATGTCCGTGCTGTCGTGGTAGAAGGCCGACAGGGCACCCACCAGACCGGTCAGCACAGCCATGGGGTGCGCGTCGCGGCGGAAGCCACGCAGGAAGAACTGCATCTGCTCGTTGACCATGGTGTGGTTGGTCACGCGGCTGGTGAAGTCGGTCTTTTGTGCTGCGTTGGGCAGATCGCCGTACAGCAGCAGGTGGCAGGTTTCCAGGAAGTCGCAGTTCTCAGCCAACTGCTCAATGGGGTAGCCGCGGTACAGCAACTCGCCCTTGTCGCCATCGATGTAGGTGATGGCCGACTGGGTGGCTGCTGTGGACAGGAAGCCCGGGTCATAGGTGAACATGCCCGTCTGCGCATACAGCTTGCGGATGTCGATGACGTCCGGGCCGATGCTGCCCTGATAGACCGGCAGGTCCACGCTGGGGCTGCCGTTACTGAACGACAGGGTGGCTTTGTTGTCAGCTAGCTTCATTGTTACTTTCCTTGGGTAGGTTGCCGATACGAATCCGGTCTTGGTGCGAGGGCTGGGTGTCAGGCATGCACTGCCGTGGCGCCACCGCTTTGTCTCAGCATGCCGAGCACTTCACGCGCTTCTTGTGTGTCTTGTTCGCCCGAGGGCTCTCGCCGCCGCAGCAGCAGGTCCAGCAGGTCGTTGTCCGCCAGATCCATCAACGCGTTGAGGCCCTGGGCATGGCGCCGCGTCAGCGTCGATTCGAAGCGGTGGAAGAACTTCTCGATGAACAAGTCGTTCTCCAGCAAGCCGCGCCGGCAGCGCCAGTGCAGCTTGCTCAGCTCGCGTTCGTCCAGCAGCGGCGAGGCCGTCTCTGGCGCGATGGAGGGGGTGGATAGCGTTTGCATGGACCGGTGTGTAGGACGATGAACGGGCCGCGCTCAGATGGCGCGGCGCACCATCAATTCCTTGATCTTGCCGATGGCCCGGGTGGGGTTCAGGCCCTTGGGGCACACGTCCACGCAGTTCATGATGGTGTGGCAGCGGAACAGGCGGTACGGGTCTTCCAGGTTGTCCAGGCGCTCCGTGGTGGCTTCGTCGCGGCTGTCGGCGATGAAGCGGTAGGCCTGTAGCAGACCGGCGGGGCCCACGAACTTGTCGGGGTTCCACCAGAAACTGGGGCAGCTGGTGGAGCAGCTGGCGCACAGAATGCACTCGTACAGGCCGTTCAGCTCTTCGCGTTCTTCAGGCGACTGGAGGCGCTCGGTTTCGGGCGGCACGTTGTCGTTGACGAGGTACGGCTTGATGGAGTTGTACTGCTTGAAGAACTGCGTCATGTCCACGATCAGGTCGCGGATGACTGGCAGGCCGGGCAGGGGCTTCAGGACCACGGTGCCGGGCAGCGTGTTCATGTTGGTCAGGCAGGCCAGGCCGTTCTTGCCGTTGATGTTCATGGCGTCCGAGCCACAAACACCTTCGCGGCAGGAGCGACGGAACGACAGGGTGGGGTCTTGCGCCTTGAGCTTCATCAGGGCGTCCAGCAGCATGCGTTCGCTGCCGTCGAGTTCGACTTCGACGGTCTGCATGTAGGGCTTGGCGTCCTTGTCAGGATCGTAGCGGTAGATTTGGAAGGTGCGTTTTGCCATGGTGGGTGCTCCTGTATCCGTTTAGAACGTGCGAACCTTGGGCGGAACTGAGTCCACGGTCAGGGGTTTGAGTTTGACGGGCTTGTAGGTCAGGCTGTTGCTCTCGCTGTGCCACAGGGTGTGCTTCATCCAGTTGGCATCGTCGCGGCCCAGTGGTGCCACTGGGTCGTCTGCGGGGCGCTCGTAGTCGCTCACGGTGTGGGCACCACGGCATTCCTTACGGGCAGCAGCAGACACCATCGTGGCTTGCGCAGCTTCGATCAGGTTCTCGACTTCCAGCGCTTCGATGCGCGCGGTGTTGAACACCTTGGAGTGGTCCTTCAGGCCCACGCTGTTCACACGGTTGCGCAGCTCGGCGATCTTCTTGACGCCTTCGTCCATGCTCGCTTGCGTGCGGAACACACCGGCGTGCAGTTGCATGCTGGCGCGGATGTCGTTGGCCACGTCCTGGGCATATTCGCCGCTGCTGGCGCCTTGCAGGCGGTTGAGGCGCTCCAGGGTGCGGTCGGCCGCATCCTTGGGCAGGGGTTTGTGGTTCTTGTTCTTGTCGTTGAACTCGACAATGTGGTTGCCGGCTGCGCGGCCGAACACCAGCAGGTCCAGCAGCGAGTTGGTGCCCAGGCGGTTGGCGCCGTGCACCGATACGCAAGAGCATTCGCCCACTGCGTACAGGCCGTTGACCACCAAGTTGTCATTGCCGCCTTGCTGCACCACCACCTGGCCGTTGATGTTGGTGGGAATGCCACCCATCTGGTAGTGGATGGTGGGCACCACAGGGATCGGTTCCTTGGTGATGTCCACGTTGGCGAAGTTGACGCCGATTTCGTACACCGAGGGCAGGCGCTTGTGGATGGTTTCTGCGCCCAGGTGGTCCAGCTTGAGCAGCACGTAGTCCTTGTTGGGACCACAGCCACGGCCTTCCTTGATCTCCTGGTCCATCGAGCGGGACACGAAGTCGCGCGGTGCCAGGTCCTTCAAGGTGGGCGCATAGCGCTCCATGAAGCGCTCACCATTGCTGTTGAGCAAAATTGCGCCTTCACCGCGGCAGCCTTCGGTCAGCAGCACGCCCGCGCCGGCCACGCCGGTGGGGTGGAACTGCCAGAATTCCATGTCTTCCAGCGGAATGCCGGCGCGTGCAGCCATGCCCAGGCCGTCACCGGTGTTGATGAAGGCGTTGGTCGAGGCAGCAAAAATGCGGCCTGCGCCACCGGTGGCCAGCAGCGTGGTCTTGGCTTCAAGAATGTGCAGGTCGCCGGTTTCCATCTCGAGCGCCGTCACGCCCACCACGTCGCCGTCGGCGTCGCGGATCAGGTCCAGGGCCATCCACTCCACAAAGAAGTTGGTGCGGGCCTTGACGTTTTGCTGGTACAGCGTGTGCAGCATGGCGTGGCCGGTGCGGTCGGCCGCGGCGCAAGCGCGTTGCACGGGCTTTTCGCCATAGTTGGCGGTGTGGCCGCCGAAGGGGCGCTGGTAGATCGTGCCGTCGGTGTTGCGGTCAAAGGGCATGCCCATGTGTTCCAGGTCGTACACGACCTTGGGGGCTTCGCGGCACATGAACTCGATCGCATCCTGGTCGCCGAGCCAGTCGGAGCCCTTGATAGTGTCGTAGAAGTGGTAGTGCCAGTTGTCCTCGGACATGTTGCCCAGCGAGGCGCCGATGCCGCCCTGGGCAGCGACGGTGTGCGAACGGGTGGGGAACACCTTGGAGAGAACTGCAACGTTCAGGCCCGCGCGGGCCAGTTGCAGGGATGCCCGCATGCCGGAGCCGCCGGCCCCGATGATGATGACGTCGAACTTGCGCTTGGTGATGTTGGCTTGTGTGTAGCTCATTGTGTACCTTCAATCGCGGGAATCAGAGACGCCACAGAACCTGGATGCCCCAGCCGGCGCAGCTGACCAGCCAGACAATGCTGAACACTTGCAGTGCCAGACGCAGGCCCACGGGCTTGATGTAGTCCATCAGGACTTCGCGCAGGCCGACCCACGCATGCCAGGCAATCGCGACGATCACGGAGAAGGTCAGCACCTTCATCCATTGGGCCGAGAAAATGCCCGCCCATTTGTCGTAGCCGATGGGGCCTTTGGAGAAGATGACCTGGGCCAGCAGGGCCAGGGTGAACAGTGCCATCAGGACTGCCGTGACACGCTGGCTGAGCCAGTCGCGCAGGCCATAGTGGGCGCCGACGACGACGCGCTTGGAACCGTAATTGACGGACATGGAAATTTCCTCTCGTTCTTCAACAGGCGCTGGCTGGCAGCGACCGCCGTTTTTGTGGGTTGATCAGTACAGGCCGAAAAGCTTGGCGCCCAGCACCAGGGCCAGCCCAATGCTGATGACCAGAACGGTCAGGGCAGAGCTCTTGCCAAATTGCTTGTTCACGGCGCTGTGGCTCACGTCCATCCACAGGTGGCGCAGGCCGGCAGTGAAGTGGTGCAGATAGGCCCAGATCAGGGCCAGAGCGACCAGCTTGATGAACCAGCCGGGTACAAAACCGATGCCGATATTGAAGGCCGCCGAGAATTTGGCGAACGAGATTTCGGAAGACACCGAGGTGTCGAACATCCAGATGATGAAAGGCAGCAGCAGGAACATGATCAGTCCGCTGGCGCGGTGCAAGATCGAAACCCACGCGGCAGGCGTCATGCGGTAGGTCGTCAAGTCCTTGAAGGCATTGATGTTGCGGAATTCAGGCCGTTTTTTGGCTAGTTCTGTCATTTCTGGTGCTTTCGTGGATGTAACTGCTTTGTAATTTGAAGATGCAAAGAACGCAAAATTCTATTGCAACGCAACACAAGGGTTTAGCCGGGCTTGAAATTTTCGACGTTAATGCTCGGGTGCCAGCCTGCTGTCAGCTCAATTCATTACGGTAGTGGTGGGTATCGGTGCGATACAGCCCGCGGCGTAACTCCATGGGAACATCGTTGTAGGTGTAAGCAATGCGCTCGACGCTCAGCAGCGGTGTCACGGGTGTGATTTGCAGCAGTTGGGCTTGTTCCTCGTCGGGCAGCACGGCGCGGATTTTTTCTTCGGCCCGCACCATGCGCACGCCAAAGTCGAGTTCGAACATGGCGTAGGTCGGTCCCTGGTAGTTGGCGAGCTGCTCGGCCGTCAGGCCTTTGAAGGCTTGTCCGGGCAGCCAGATGTCTTCCAAAATGGTGGGCACTCCTGCAAACGACAGGATGCGCCGGGCCTGCATGACGGCATCGCCGCTGCGCAGCGCCAGTGCGCGGGCCACATCGGCGTTGGCCCGCACGCGGCGGCAATCGATCACGCGGCGCTGCGCAGGGCCTTCCACGCGGGCGTCTCCGGTGTCGGGTAACAGCTTGAGAAATCGGTACTGCACATGCTGCTCGGCGTGGGTGGCGACAAAAGTGCCTTTGCCCTGCCGGCGCATCACCAGGTTCTCTGCGGCCAGTTCGTCAATCGCCTTGCGTACGGTGCCCTGGCTGACGCGAAAACGTGCAGCCAGCTCCATTTCGCTCGGAATGGCCTCGCCAGGCTTCCATTCGCCCTGCTGCAGGCTTTGCAGGATCAGCCCCTTGATCTGTTGGTACAGCGGGCTGAACGCTGGCGTGGCGGCTCCCGCTGCGCTCTGCGGGGGCGCGGGGCTGTCTGCTGCGAACGGAAGCGATGACATGGTGTGGGATCTGTAAGTTGTGCGTGTGTTGTGGTGCGGCAGTGCGGTTGCCACATGACAATCGAACGACAAACGGGGTGCAATCATATCTTATATAAGACATAAGACAAATTGACCGGGGTGTCCAATCAGGGGTAAACTCCAATGCTGTTTTGCGGGGCACGGGCTACTGGTGACAGGCGCTGGTGCTTGCGTTGCACTCACACCTGTTTTCCTCACTTCCTGGAGTTTTCACCATGAGCAAGAAGCCCGTTCGCGTTGCTGTCACCGGCGCCGCCGGTCAAATCGGTTACGCACTGCTGTTCCGTATCGCCTCCGGCGAAATGCTGGGCAAGGACCAGCCGGTCATTCTGCAATTGCTCGAAGTCCCTGTCGAAGGCCCTCAAAAGGCGCTCAAGGGCGTGATGATGGAGCTGGACGACTGCGCCTTCCCGCTGCTCGTCGAAATGACCGCCCACAGCGATCCCATGACAGCCTTCAAGGATGCCGACTACGCACTGCTGGTCGGCTCGCGCCCACGTGGCCCTGGCATGGAGCGTGCCGAGCTGCTGGCCGTCAACGGCGCCATCTTCACGGCACAAGGCAAGGCCCTGAATGCCGTGGCTTCGCGTGACGTGAAGGTGTTGGTGGTGGGCAACCCCGCCAACACCAATGCCTACATCGCCATGAAGTCGGCCCCTGACCTGCCACGCAAGAACTTCACGGCCATGCTGCGCCTGGACCACAACCGCGCTGCCAGCCAGATCGCCGCCAAGACCGGCAAGGCTGTGGCCGACATCGAAAAGCTGACCGTGTGGGGCAACCACTCGCCCACGATGTATGCTGACTACCGTTTTGCCACCATCAAGGGCGAAAGCGTGGCCAAGATGATCAACGATCAGGAGTGGAACGCCAATACATTCCTGCCCACCGTTGGCAAGCGCGGCGCCGCCATCATTGAAGCCCGTGGCCTGTCGTCGGCAGCGTCTGCAGCCAATGCAGCCATCGACCACATGCGCGACTGGGCCCTGGGCACCAACGGCAAGTGGGTCACCATGGGTGTCCCATCCAACGGCGAATACGGCATTCCCAAGGACACGATGTTTGGTTTCCCCGTGACCTGCGAAAACGGCGAGTACAAGATTGTTGAAGGTCTGGACATCGACGCGTTCTCGCAAGAGCGTATCAACATCACGCTGGCCGAACTGCAAGGCGAGCAAGACGGCGTCAAGCACCTGCTGTAATCAAGCTGGTAAACGACGCGATGCAGCCGACGCCTTTGGCATCGGGCCTTCGGGCCGTCCAAGCCTCTGTACCGGGGCCGGGCGCTGCGTCCGTCCATCCGCGCGATGTGTTGCTCGGCGCCCAGGCCCAAACTGGTTTTCTGCCAGTCTGCGACCACTACAGCGGCGTGGAAGTGCGCATGCGCAAAAGCCTGCAGTTGCAGGCAGAGATGACGCAGGAATTTGGCACCTGCGTCTTTGATGTCACTCTCGATTGTGAAGACGGCGCGCCTGTGGGGCTGGAGTCCCAGCATGCGTCGCTGGTGGCACGACTGGCAGCCGCTGCGGCTCCAGAGGCTCGGGTAGCGGCTCGTGTTCATGCGGTGGATCACCCAGCTTTTGCCAATGATGTCGCCACCATTGTGGGCGAGGCAGGGCACAGGCTGTGCCATCTCATGGTGCCCAAGGTCGAGTCGGTGGATGATGTGCTGATGGCTGAACGTGCGTTGGAGCGCGCGTCGGCGGCTCATGTGCCTCTGCATGTGTTGATCGAGTCCCCCGCTGCCGTGCAGCGCGCGTTTGAAATCGCTTCCCATCCCCGCGTCCAGAGCCTGAGTTTTGGCCTCATGGATTTTGTGTCCGCCCATGGAGGCGCCATTCCCGCACAGGCCATGACCTCTGCCGGGCAGTTCACGCACCCGCTGGTGGTGCGTGCCAAGCTCGAAATCGCCTCGGCGTGCCACGCGCATGGCAAGGTGCCTTCCCATTGCGTGGTGACTGAGTTTTCGGACATGGCAGCCCTGCAAGGTGCTGCCGGCCGCGCATCGCGCGAGCTGGGCTACACACGGATGTGGAGCATCCATCCGGCGCAGATCCGCACCATCCTGCAGGCCTTTGCGCCCCTGCAGGACGATATCGACACCGCAGCCCGGATCATTTCGGCGGCAGCCTTGGAGGACTGGGCACCCATCAGTGTGGATGGGGTATTGCATGACCGTGCCAGCTACCGCTTTTATTGGCAGATTCTGGAGCGCGCCCACAGCACTGGGCGCCCACTACCCTTGGCGGTGCGTCACTGGTTTGACGCATCGACTCTCGTTCCATCGTGAACACCCCTGGACATTTCCACGCAGGACTTCCCATGAAATTCGTCATTGCCTCCGCTCTCATGTTGCTGGCTCCGGCCTTCGCCTTGGCACAAACAACAGCCCAGCCAGCGGCCAAGTCCGACACCAAGGCTGCAGCCAAACCCGCTGCCAAGCCAACCGCCAAGACGGCCGCCAAGCCAGCAGATGGCAAGACCGCAGCCAAGGCTCCCGCCAAGAGCCATGCCACTGCCAAGGCCGAACCCACCAGCAGCCGTACCCAGCTCAAGAGCGCCACCAACCAGGTGGCGGCCGGCATCATCGCCGCTGAAGCAGCCCTGTCGCCCGCCGAACTGGCGATTGCGGAGCGCGTGCACGTGGGGCGCATGCCCTGCGAGCTCGGTGCTTTTGTCACGGTGACAGCCGATCCCGCCACCCCAGGCCACTTCCACGTGGAAGGCAAGGGTTTCAAGTACTACATGTCGCCGGTGGCCACGACCACGGGCACTGTGCGGCTGGAGGACGCCAAGGGTGGTGCCGTGTGGCTGCAGATCGCCAACAAATCCATGCTGATGAACCAGCGCGCTGGTCAGCGTCTGGCTGACGAGTGCATGAGTCCTGAGCAGGTGGTGGTGGCGGAAGCCATCAAGAAGAACCCGCCTGTGAGCGTGCTGGACCCGCTGCCCGCCACCAAATAAAAACCGCGCGCACTCATCAACGACTGGCGTGTGCCGAGCCCACCGCTACACGCTACGCCCCACTTTAGAACGCAACTGGAGAAAACAATGTTGAAAGCCTACCGAGACCATGCTGCTGAACGCGCCGCGCTGGGTATCCCCCCTCTGCCCCTGGACGCCAAGCAGGTGGCTGAGCTGATCGAATTGATCAAGAACCCACCCGCTGGTGAAGAGGCCTTTTTGCTGGACCTGCTCACCCATCGCGTGCCGCCTGGCGTGGACGACGCTGCCAAGGTCAAGGCCAGCTTCCTGGCTGCCGTGGCGCACGGCGACATCACCGTGGGTCTGATCTCCAAGGCCAAGGCGACGGAACTGCTGGGCACCATGGTGGGTGGCTACAACGTGCACCCGCTGATCGAGTTGCTGGACGATGCCGAAGTGGCTGGTGTGGCCGCAGAGGGTCTGAAGAAGACGCTGCTGATGTTCGACTTCTTCAATGATGTCGCTGTGAAAGCCAAGGCAGGTAACGCCAAGGCGCAGGAAGTCATCAAGAGCTGGGCCGATGCCGAGTGGTTCACCACCCGTCCTGAGGTCGAGAAGAAGATTACCGTCACGGTGTTCAAAGTGCCCGGTGAGACCAACACCGACGACCTGTCGCCCGCACCGGATGCCTGGAGCCGCCCAGACATCCCGCTGCACTACCTGGCCATGCTGAAGAACACCCGCCCTGATGCGGCGTTCAAGCCCGAAGAAGACGGCAAGCGTGGTCCGATGCAGTTCATCGAAGACCTCAAGAAGAAGGGCAACCTCGTGGCCTACGTGGGCGACGTGGTGGGCACCGGTTCCAGCCGCAAGTCGGCCACCAACAGTGTGATCTGGGCCACGGGCCAGGACATCCCGTTTGTACCGAACAAGCGTTTTGGTGGTGTCACGCTGGGCGGTAAGATCGCTCCCATCTTCTTCAACACGCAGGAGGACTCGGGCTCGCTGCCGATCGAAGTCGATGTGTCCAAGCTCGAAATGGGCGACGTGGTCGACATCCTGCCCTACGACGGCAAGATCGTGAAGAACGGCGCCACCGTGGCCGAGTTCAAGCTCAAGAGCGATGTGCTGTTTGACGAAGTGCGTGCGGGCGGCCGTATCAACCTCATCATTGGCCGTTCGCTGACGGCCAAGGCGCGCGAGTTCCTGGGCCTGCCAGCCTCCACGCTGTTCCGCTTGCCCCAGGCACCTGCCGCATCGAAGGCCGGCTTCACCCTCGCTCAGAAGATGGTTGGCCGCGCCGTGGGTCTGCCAGAAGGCCAGGGCGTGCGCCCCGGTACCTACTGCGAACCCAAGATGACGACCGTAGGCTCGCAAGACACCACCGGTCCGATGACCCGCGACGAGCTGAAAGACCTGGCCTGCCTGGGCTTCTCTGCCGACCTGGTCATGCAGTCGTTCTGCCACACGGCGGCCTACCCCAAGCCCGTGGACGTGAAGACCCACCGCGAACTGCCTGCGTTCATCAGCAACCGTGGTGGCGTAGCCCTGCGTCCTGGCGACGGCGTGATCCACAGCTGGCTCAACCGCCTGCTGCTGCCTGACACCGTGGGTACGGGCGGCGATTCACACACGCGTTTCCCCATCGGTATTTCGTTCCCCGCAGGCTCTGGCCTGGTGGCTTTCGGCGCTGCGACGGGTGTGATGCCTCTGGACATGCCCGAGTCGGTGCTGGTGCGCTTCAAGGGCGAAATGCAGCCGGGCGTGACGCTGCGCGACCTGGTGCACGCGATTCCTCTGTACGCGATCAAGGCCGGTCTGCTGACGGTGGCCAAGGCGGGCAAGAAGAACATCTTCTCGGGCCGCATCCTCGAAATCGAAGGCCTGCCCAACCTGAAGGTCGAGCAAGCGTTTGAGCTGTCGGACGCTTCGGCAGAGCGTTCCGCCGCTGGTTGCACCATCAAGCTCAACCCCGAGCCGGTCAAGGAATACCTGACCAGCAACGTGGTGCTGATGAAGAACATGATCGCTGACGGCTATGCCGACGCCCGCACGCTGCAACGCCGCATCGAGAAGGTCGAAGCCTGGCTGGCCAACCCCAACCTGCTCGAAGCCGACAAGGATGCGGAATACGCCGCCGTCATCGAGATTGATCTGGCCGACATCAAGGAACCCATCCTGTGCTGCCCCAACGACCCCGACGACGCCAAGACCCTGTCGGAAGTGGCTGGCACCAAGATCGATGAAGCCTTCATCGGCTCTTGCATGACCAACATCGGCCACTTCCGCGCAGCCGCCAAGCTGCTCGGCGGTAGCCGTGACATCCCCGTCAAGCTGTGGGTGGCACCGCCCACCAAGATGGACGAGAGCGAACTGATCAAGGAAGGCCATTACGCCAACTTTGGTGCCGCCGGTGCTCGCACTGAAATGCCCGGCTGCTCGCTGTGCATGGGCAACCAGGCGCAGGTGCGCGAAGGCGCTACGGTGGTGTCCACCTCCACCCGCAACTTCCCCAACCGCCTGGGCAAGAACACCAACGTGTTCCTGGCCTCCGCCGAGCTGGCCGCCATCGCGTCCAAGCTGGGCAAGATCCCCACGGTGGCTGAATACCACGAAGCCATGGGCATCGTGAACAAGGACGGCGCGTCGATCTACAAGTACCTGAACTTCGACCAGATCGAAGAGTACGCAGAAACTGCCAAGGGCGTCACCGCCTGATCCTCGCGTTCTTTGCGCAACAGAAGCGGCCCTCAGGGGCCGCTTTTTTTTGGCCCACCTTGGGTGTCACACAAACGTCATTCATTCGTCACTATCCTGGAGCCCATAACAAGACATCCATAACAACAACAAAAGGAGGGAGCCATGGGCAACACGATGGGACGAGGGGTTTTGCTGGTTTTCTGCGCCATCTTTGCGGTGGTGTTCGGTGCCGGTGGGTATTGGGCAGGTTTGCGGCCCTTGGCCGAAACGGCGCTGGCAGCCTGGACCGTGCGCTCATGGCAGCCTGTGCCGGCCCAGGTGCTGGATGTGCAACTGAAGCAGCACGCGGGCAGCGAGGGCGGCACCACCTACCAGGTGCTGGCTCGGTACCGCTACGCCTTGGCGGGCCAAACGTACGAAGCGCAGCGCGTGGGGCTGGACCGGAACTCCAGTGCCGACAACGCGGGCGACTGGCAGGCGCAATGGCACCGCACCCTGCGCCAAGCGCAGGAGCGGGGCGAATCCATCACCGCCTGGGTCAACCCCAAGGCCCCGGCCCAAGCCCTGCTGGACCGCAGCATCCGCTGGCGGCTGCAAATTTTTCGGCTGCCGTTTGCCCTGGTGTTCACCGGCGTCGGGGGGGCTGCTGCATGGATGTTTCTGCGCATCTTGAGGCGCCCCCAGGACGATGTGCCAGACCTGGAGCCAAAGCATTCCTTGGCCAAGGGGCAGGGGGCGCTGTGGTTCTTCGCAGTATTCTGGTGTGGCATCGCTTTCCCTATGGCCACCTTGTTCTGGTCGGACGGCAAAGGGCCCTGGTGGGCCAAGGGCTTCATGGGCGTCTTTGTGGTGATCGGCGTGGGCCTGGTCGCTGCCGCCTGGCAGAACAGCCGCAAGGCCTGGCGCTACCAGGGGGTTGGTATGACGGCCCTGCCATCGCGGCCCACGGCGGGGCGATCGGTCGAAATCACGCTGGTGTTGCCTGCGCGGGCTGTGCAGCAAGCGGGGTCCGAAAACCTGCGCATGCAGCTGGCGCAATACCGTGTGGACGAATCCAGCTCCGGTTCGCCCGAGCGCCAGGTGGAGGTACTGAACGCCACGGCGCGGCACCAGCCGACGGGCGATGGCGGCATGCGACTGGTAGCGCGTTTTGAACTGCCTGATGACTCCCCCACCCATGGTTCGCGGCGCGGTGGCGAGCGGGTGGACTGGCGACTGGAACTGGTGCGCGCCGATGGTGCGCTGGAGCTGGCGTATGACCTAGCGGTCCAGGCCGCCACCCCGTCCTGGGCTGAGGCCGCTTCGGTGCCGGACCGCTTTGACCGGCGGGCGCAGTGGACGCAGGAAGTCCCCATCGAGCCGGTCGTCTTGGGCCGCGATGCCGCCTCTCAGCCGTTGGATCTACCGGGCATGGGGAAGTCTGCTGAATCCCCAGGCTTTCTTCCCCCTGGCGTGCGTTTGACTGAGACGCCAGATGCCTGGTCCCTCGCGTTCACGCAGACCGCTTGGCGCTGGTCTGCGGCGGTGGCCCTGGCTTTGCTGGCGCTGGAGTGGTGGGTGAACGACCGCATCCAGCCCGGCGCCTTGGTGCTGCCGAGCGGCTTTTGGGGTTGGTTAGCTGTGTTGGTGCTGCCTGCCTGGGCCTTGCATGCCGCCACCCGGCGGTGGACGCTGCGGTTGCAGGACGATGGCCTGGTCGTGCGTCGCGGCTCTTGGGTTTGGTCTCGCGTGGCGACGTTGCCAGGCGAGTCCAGCCAGTCGCTGGTGCACAAGCTGCAGTTCACGGCGGGGACCCAGGCCTACCATGCGGTGCTGGGCAAGGATGCATCAGGGCATTCACAAACGCTGACACCAGGGCTGAGCGGCACGGCTGCCGCGCAGGCCGTGGGCCAGGCCGTGGCACGTGCGTGGCTGGATCGTCGGGGGCGCTTCACGCCAGGGGCGCAGCGGCCCCAGGTGACTGCCCATTCACGCCCAGCCTGGGGTGGTTGGGCATGGCTCTTGGCCTTTGGCTTGCTCGTGTGGTGGGCCCATGGCGGGCGTGCGGTGTGGGGGGCAGGTCGCAGCGCTGTACTGCAAGCCCCTGCGGCAGTGGCTTCATCGCGCATTTGGGCGCCTGCAGATGCCCGCCTGATGGACGCTCAGAACGCGGGCGATGCCAGCGCACTGGCGCAGGCCCTGCGCGATGGCGCCAACCCCAACCTGCTGGCAGACACCGGCTCCTCCGTGCTGATGCTGGCCGCCCACCGGGGGCAGTTGGCGCATGTGGAGGCGCTGCTGCAAGCCGGGGCCGAGCCCGATCTGCGGCAGACGGCCAAGGACAGCGAGCGCGGCGATACGGCCCTGCTGCGGGCCTTTTATGGCGGCCATCTGGCGGTGGCGCAACGCCTGGTGCAGGCAGGTGCCAGCCTGCAGGCCCGCAACCGCTGGGACTGGGGCCCCGTGCACATGGCCGCGCAAAGCGGCTGCGTGCCTTGCCTGGATTGGCTCAAAGAGCAAGGGCAATCGCTGACCGAACATGCCCCTGCCAGCCGGGGCGAAACACCGGCCATGCTGGCCGCAGCCAAAGGGCAGTTGGCCGTGCTGCGTTGGCTGGATGAGCAGGGGGTGGATCTTTCGCAAAAAGATCCGCATGGAATGAGCGCGTTGGATTGGTCGCGCTGGGGTGGGCAGCAGGCGGCTCAGGAATGGCTGGAGCAAAGGGCCCGGCCGCGCTAGCCAGAGGCTGGCGCCGGGTCTGCGCGCGGTGCGAAGGCTGGTTGGCCGGTGTCTGCCCCGGCGGCAGGCGATCAGTGGCATTGTTTACTGCGGAACGATCATTGCGTGTGGCACTCAGAATTCGCAGAACCATTCCAACACGGCACTACGATGTTCAAGTCCTTCTTTTTCGCCCGCCGCTGGTGGGCCTGGTCCATCTTGGGTTCTCTCGTCATTCTTCTGGCCACGGCTTACCGTGTGCAGCTGGACGTGCAGATCAACGACTGGTTCGGCAGCTTTTACGATCTCATACAGGAGGCTCTGGGTAAGCCTGGCAGCATCACCGCAGAGCAGTTCTGGGGACAGCTTTCAACCTTCGCGCGCATTGCCATGATCTATGTGACGACGGCGGTGCTGGCGGATTTTTTCAGCAAACACTACATCTTTCGTTGGCGGCAGGCGATGAATGAGCATTACATGGCGGCCTGGCCACGCCTGCGGCACATCGAGGGTGCGGCACAGCGTGTGCAGGAGGACACCATGCGTTTCGCCCGCACGATGGAAGATCTGGGCCTGAGTTTCATGCGCAGCCTCATGACGCTCGGGGCCTTTCTGCCGGTGCTCTGGACGCTGTCCGACAAAGTCACTGCGCTGCCCTTGATCGGCGCCGTTCCGCATTCCCTGGTCTGGGTCGCACTGGCCTGGTCACTGGGGGGCACGCTGCTGCTGGCCTGCGTGGGTGTGAAGCTACCGGGGCTGGAGTTTCACAACCAGCGGGTGGAGGCGGCGTACCGCAAGGAGCTGGTGCTGGGCGAGGACGATCCGAACCGGGCTTCTCCGCCCACGGCGGCTGAGCTGTTCGCGGGTGTGCGCCGCAATTACTTCCGGCTGTTTTTCCACTACCTGTACTTCGATGTGGTGAAGTGGTCTTACCTGCAGGTCAGTGTGCTGGTGCCCCTGGTGGCTTTGGGCCCCACGCTGATCGCGGGGGTGATCACCCTGGGGGTGATGCAGCAGATTGCCCGGGCCTTTGACAAGGTGCTGGAGTCGTTCCAGTTTCTGGTGCTGAACTGGAGCACGGTGGTGGAACAGATATCGATCTACAAGCGTTTGCGCGCTTTCGAGCAGCAGATGCTGAAGGCGGTGCCTGAGGCTGCCTGAGTGCTGTTTGGGAGCCGAGGGAGCGCGTGACGGCTGTGCGGATTGCGCCCCTCGAGATGGATCGGCACCGAAACAGGGGAGGGTGAGTCCAAAGCCGTTGCGGCTAACGCACCTGTTTCTTTTCGAGCTTGCGTGTGAGGGTGCGGCGGTGCATACCCAGGCGCCGCGCGGCCTCTGACAGGTTGAAGCCTGTTTCAGCCAGTACCTCGTTGATGCGTTCCCATTCCAGCGTCTTGATGGAACTGGAGCGATTGGTCAGTTCCACCTCGGCATTGCCTTCCTTGAGCCCAAACGCAGCTTCGATGTCGTCGGTGTTGGAGGGCTTGGCGAGATAGTGGCACGCGCCCAGTTTCACGGCTTCCACGGCGGTGGCAATGCTGGCAAAACCCGTGAGCACCACGATCAACATCTCGTCGTCAGCGGCGTGCAGTGTCTGCACGCAGGCCAGGCCTGAGGCCTCTCCCTTGAGCTTGAGGTCCACCACCGCATACCCGGGCTGGTGCTGCTCCAGCAACACCTCTACGTCGGCCAGGCTCGCTGCCTGCAACACGCTGTAGCCGCGCCGTTCAAACGAGCGGGCCAGCGTGCGCGCAAAGGCTTCGTCGTCCTCGACGATCAGCAGCTGTCGTTGCGCTTCTTCAGTGTCCACGGTGGGTTCTTTCGTTCATTCATACCTTCGGGGGGAGCGCAATCGAGGCCAGGGGCAATTCGATGGTCACCTGTGCGCCCCCTTCGGGACGGTTGCGCGCCTCCACGCTGCCGCCCAGGGTTCGGGCCACGTTCAGCACCAGATACAGGCCCAGACCACCGCCGGGGCGGTTTTTGGAGGACTGGTAGGGAGTACCCAGCTTGGACAGCATGTCGGGCGCAAAGCCGGGGCCGGCATCGGTCACAGTCATGAACAGGGCGTCGGCATTGCGCGTGACCGCCAGCCGCACCCAGCCTGGCGAGGCGTCGCGAGCATTGTCCAGCACATTGAAAACCATTTGCTTGAGGGTGGTGTCCGACACCATGGGCGTGTCAGTGCCGAAGTCGTTGTCGTAGTCAAACTGGGGGATCGTGCGGGTGCTGCGCCACTCCTGTGCCAGCGCATCGACAAACTTGCGCACAGTGGTCTGCACCGACGCCTCGCCGCGCGTTTCACCCGCCGAGAGCAGGATGCCGCTCACGATGCTTTTGCACCGTTGTACCTGGGTCTGCATCTCGGCAATGTCTTCCTTGAGCGCGGCGTTGCTGGCCAGCCGCTTGTCGTGCTGCCAGTCGCCCAGGATCACCGCAAGGGTGGACAGCGGGGTGCCCAGTTCGTGCGCGGCGCCGGACGCCAACAGGCCCATGCGCACGATGTGCTCTTCTTCCACGCGGCGCCGGCGTGCGGCCGCCAGGCGGGCATCGCGCTCGCGCAGGTTGCGGTTGATGCGGGTGATGAACACCATCACCAGCGTGGCGTTGAGCACAAAACACACCAGCAGCCCAAGCACATACAGGCTCGACAGGCCCTGGTGCAGATCCTGGGGCAGGGCCAGTGGCAGGTGGTGGTCTGCCAGCGCCGCAAAGCACAGGACGGTGATGATCACGATGGACCAGATGTAGGCACCGCGCAGCAGCACGGCGCCAAGCGTGATCTGCAACAGGTACAAAAACACGAAGGGGTTGCTGGTGCCACCGCTCAGGTACAGCTGCACCGTGAGCACCGCCACGTCGATCAGCAGCGCCAGAAACAGCTCCACATTGCGCACCGCGCGGCCCGTGCGCAGGCGCAGCAGGCTCACCACGTTGAAGACCGCCAGGCAGCCGACCACGAGCAGCATCTCCTGCAGCGGCAGCTTCAAGCCCAGGCTGTAGTGCGCCATCTCGATGGTGAACACCTGGCCCACCACTGCAATCCAGCGCAGCTCGATCAGTTGCTGGAGGTTCTTGATCCCGGCGGCGGCGTCGGCGGAACGTGCATTGCGCGGCGCAGTGGCCAGCGCAGGGTCAGGGCGTTGTGGGAGGGTGTTCATCGTTGGTCGGTAGGCGGCTGGTGGCCCGTGCGCCCAGGCGGCGCTCATAGCGTGCCACATACCAGCCGGCAACGACAACCATGAGCGCAAGACCATACCAGGTCAGGGCGTACACCAGGTGGCTGTTGTGGAACCGGATGACGGTCAGGCCAGCGCGGGGCCAGCCGGAGGCGGCTGAAGAAGCCGCTGCGGTACCCGGAAGTCCGGCGTCCACAAAAAATGGAGCCGCCCGGGTCAGACCCAGCGCGCTGCTGATGGCCGCCACGTCGCGCGAGTACCAGCGCTGTTGCGCCGGGTCGTTGGTGCGCAGAAAGCCGCCGCCCGGCTCTGGCATGCGCAACAGCCCCTGGACGGTGGCCGTACCATCGGCGGGTGGCTGGGCCTCCAGCCATTGGGCGCGTTGCTCCTGGGGCACAAAGCCCCGGTTCACCAGCACCTGGGTACCGTCATCCCGTTGCAGGGCCGTCATCACCCAGAACCCCGCGCCCAGCTCGGTGACCGCCTGCGTCAGCACCGTTTTGCCGGGCAGCCAGTGGCCCTGAAAGACCACCGGCAGGTACTCATGCTGTGCGGCACGGATGTCAGACCATTGCTCCACAGGGGGCAGTGCGGCTGGTGCGGCGTGCACCCGTTGGTCTACTCTTTCGATGAGATCCAGCTTCCAGGCACGGCGCTGGACCTGCCAGGTGCCCAGCGACACAAAGCCCAGGAACAGGGCCATGCCCAGCACCAGCAGGACTGCGCGGCGCAACCCCCGGCGCGGCAGTGCCATGATGGTGGGGGCTGCAGGCATCAGGGCGTGGAGTGTCCAGGCGCCTCGTGCGTGGGCGGCGTGGGCGTGGGGTGCTCGGGCATCATGTTGGCGTTCATGTGGAACATCACCCACAAGGTCCCCGCGATGGCGATGGCCACGAACACCACGGTGAAGATGGTGGACAGCAGCGTCCAGCCGCCTTCGATCTTGCCGTTCATGTGCAGGAAGAACACCATGTGCACCAGGATCTGGATCACGGCGAAGCCGCCCAGCACCAGCACAGCCGTGTTGCGGTCCGCAATCACCTTGGCCATCACCAGCCAGAAGGGAATGGCCGTGAGGATGACGGACAGCACAAACCCCATCACATAGCCCGAAAAGGTGCTGTGGGGGCCTGCGTCGTGGTGGTGATCGTCATGCCCATGCGCATCGTGCGCGTGTGTTGCGTGTTGTGCGCTCATTTACAGCACCCCCATCAGGTACACAAAGGTGAAAACGCCGATCCAGACCACGTCCAAGAAGTGCCAGAACATGGACAGACACATCAGGCGGCGGTTGTTCTCGGGGATCAGGCCATGCTTGCCAATCTGGACCATCAGCACCACCAGCCAGATCAGGCCGAAGGTGACGTGCAGGCCGTGGGTGCCCACCAGCGTGAAGAACGCCGACAGGAAGGCACTGCGCTGCGGGCCTGCGCCCTCGTGCAGCAGGTGGGAGAACTCATACAGCTCCAGGCCCAGGAAGCACAGGCCAAACACGCCCGTGACCGCCAGCCACAGCAGCGTGCCCTTCACGTCGCCCAGCTGCTTGCGCAGCATGGCAAAACCGAAGGTGATGGACGACAGCAGCAGGAAGGCGGTGTTGATGGCCACTAGGGTCAGGTCGAACAGCTGCGCGCCGGTGGGGCCTGCGGCATAGCTGCGGCCCAGCACGCCGTAAGTGGCGAACAGTGCTGCAAAGATGAGACAGTCGCTCATCAGGTACAGCCAGAAACCCAGGGCCGTGCCGTTTTCAGGATGGGGCTCGTGCGCGAGGTGGTACTCGCGCGGGGCCAGGGCGCCTGCTGCGGCGCCAGCGTGGATGCGGATATCAGACATGGCGGGCCAGTTGGAGTGTGCGGGCTTCTTCGGTGGAGATCACTTCGGATGCCGGGATGTAGAAGTCACGCTTGTAGTTGAACGTGTGGATGATGGCGGCCAGAACGACGGCCGCAAACGAGACGCCCGCCAGCAGCCACATGTGCCAGATCAGTGCAAAGCCGAACACCAGCGACAGCCCCGAGATCACCACGCCAGCGCCGGTGTTGGCAGGCATGTGGATGGGCTGGAAGCCCGCCAGAGGACGCTTGTATCCGTGCTTCTTCATGTCCCACCACGCGTCGATCTCGTGCACCACAGGGGTGAAGGCGAAGTTGTAGTTGGGTGGAGGCGAAGAGGTGGCCCATTCCAGCGTGCGGCCGTCCCAGGGGTCGCCCGTCCAGTCGCGCAGTTGTTCGCGCTTGAGGAAGCTGACCACCAGCTGGATCAGGAAGCAGCCAATGCCGGCGGCAATCATGGCCGCGCCGATGGCAGCGATGACGAACCAGATCTGCAGCGACTGGTCTTCGAAGTGGTTGGCACGACGGGTGACGCCCATCAGGCCCAGCACATACAGCGGCGTGAACGCCACCCAGAAGCCCACCAGCCACAGCCAGAAGGAGCGCACGCCCCAGGTGCGGTCCAGCTTGTAGCCAAACGCCTTGGGGTACCAGTAGTTGATCCCGGCAAACATGGCAAACACCACGCCGCCGATGATCACGTTGTGGAAGTGGGCGATCAGGAACAGGCTGTTGTGCAGCACGAAGTCGGCCGGGGGCACGGCCAGCAGCACGCCCGTCATGCCGCCGATAGCGAACGTGACCATGAACGCCACGGTCCACATCATGGGCAGCTCAAAGCGGATGCGGCCCTTGTACATGGTGAACAGCCAGTTGAAGATCTTCGCGCCCGTGGGGATCGAGATGATCATCGTCGTGATACCGAAGAAGGTATTCACGCTGGCACCCGAACCCATGGTGAAGAAGTGGTGCAGCCACACCAGGTACGACAGGATGGTGATACACACCGTGGCATACACCATGGACGTGTAGCCGAACAGACGCTTCTTGCTGAAGGTGGCGACCACTTCGGAGAACACACCGAACGCGGGCAGCACCAGGATATACACCTCAGGGTGGCCCCAGATCCAGATCAGGTTCACGTAGAGCATGGGGTTGCCGCCCAGCTCGTTGGTGAAGAAGTTGGTGCCGACATAGCGGTCCAGCGACATCAGCACCAGTGCGGCCGTGAGCACGGGGAACGACGCCACGATCAGTGCGTTGGTGCACAGGGCGGTCCAGGTGAACACGGGCATCTTCATCAGGCTCATGCCCGGCGCGCGCATCTTGATGATGGTCACGATCAGGTTGATGCCCGAGAGCGTCGTGCCCACCCCCGCTATCTGCAGCGCCCAGATGTAGTAATCCAGGCCGGTGCTGGGGCTCTGCGCCCCCAGGTTGGATAGTGCCAGCCAGCCGGAGGTGGAGAACTCGCCCAGGAACAGCGACACCATCACCAGCACGGCGCCGGCAGTGGTCATCCAGAAGCTGAAGTTGTTCAGGAACGGGAACGACACGTCGCGCGCGCCGATCTGCAGCGGCACCAGGTAGTTCATCAGGCCGGTGACCAGCGGCATCGCCACGAAGAAGATCATGATCACGCCGTGGGCGGTGAAGATCTGGTCGTAGTGGTGCGGAGGCAGGTAACCCATGTTGTCGCCAAAGGCCATGGCCTGCTGCAGGCGCATCATCACGGCGTCGGCAAAGCCGCGCAGCAGCATCACCAGGCCCAGGATCATGTACATGATGCCGATGCGTTTGTGGTCAATGCTGCAGATCCAGTCGCGCCACAGGGGGCCCCACAGGCGGAACTTGGTGATACCGGCCAGAACGACCAGGCCGCCCAACACCACGGCAATGAAGGTGGCCAGCACGATGGGCTCATGCGCCATCGGTACGGCGTCCCAGCTCAGGCGGCCCAGCGCCCAGTGGGATGGAGAAAGGGTTTCGGAGGACATAGGAGTGCTCATTGACGGATGCTGGCGCCAGTCGTTGGTGCCGGTACGTTGCGGGTTTCGAGTGCGGCCACCACCTGGGCGGCGTTTTGCACGGTGCAGACGTCCTGGGGCAGGTTCAGCCCTGCAGCGCGCATGTAAGCGTCGCCACCCAGAGCATCGATGGCCATCATGTGGTGCATGCACATCTTTCCGTCTTCGACGCAGCGGTTGAGCACCTTGTCGTACAGGCCTTCTTCCACCGAGGCAAAGCGCTGCACCGGATCACGTTCGCTGGGCTTGACCAGGTTCAGGTAGGTGCCCTTGTCCAGGGGCTTGCCTTCGGTCTTGGCCTTTTGCACCCACTGGGCAAAGTCCTCGTTGCTCAGGCCATGGAACTTGAACGTCATGCCCGAGAAACCCGCGCCGCTGTAGTGCGACGACATGCCCTTGAACACGCCAGGCTTGTTGATCACCGCGTTCAGCTCGGTCTGCATGCCGGGCATGGCGTAAATCATGCCGGCAAGGTCTGGCACGTAGAACGCGTTCATGGTGGATGTGGCCGTCAGCTTGAACAGGATCGGGCGGTCCACCGGGGCCGCCACTTCATTCACGGTGGCGATGCCTTGCTCGGGGTAGAAGAACAGCCACTTCCAGTCCATGGCCACTACCTGCACTTCAAGCGGCTTCACATCGGCGGGGACGGCGCGCTGCGCGTCGATGCGGTCGAGAGGTCGGTAGGGGTCCAGCTTGTGGGTGCCGATCCAGGTGATGGCGCCCAGCGCAATGATGATCAGCAGCGGCACGGTCCAGATCACCAGCTCCAGCGTGGTGGAGTGGTGCCATTCCGGGTCGTACTCGGCCTCGGTGTTGCCCTGGCGGTATTTCCAGGCAAACAGCAGGGTGAGCGCGATCACGGGCACGATGATGATCAGCATCAGCAGCGTGGCGGTGATGACCATCTGGCCTTGCTGGGCAGCGACGTCACCGGCAGGGTTGAGCACGACAGCCTTGCTGCAGCCTGCCAGGCTACCCAGCGCTGTCAGGGCGAGCAGCCAGGTGGGCCCACGAAGTTGGGGAAGTTTGAGCATGTGTAGAGCGCGATCAATGCGTTTCAGGGTAAACGCGGATAACGGGATGTGTGCGAATGTACTAGCGCTAGCTTTTTTGTCGATTGGACATTTTGTCCAAGGTCAAAAGCGCAGGCTGTTTTTGCACCAATGTGGTGCATTCAAGGGCTTTGAAGGACATTTCCTGCAGTCGGCATAGTGAAACCGCACTTGTGGCCCACAGAAGTTGCGTGTAGAACGGAACGGTCTGAGTTCGCTACACAACGTCAAGGAGCCATGTTCATGAGCAGCCCCGCCACTGCCACTTACCCCGCGGCCGGTTTTCACGAAAGCGCCGCCTCTCTCTCGCGGGCTGATACGCATGAAGACGTCACCCCCAGCGAAATCGCTGTGGGCGTGATCATCGGACGCTCGTCCGAGTATTTCGACTTCTTCGTTTTCGGGATCGCCTGCGTTCTTGTCTTCCCGTCCTTCCTGTTTCCCTTCCTGTCGCGCCTGGACGGCACGCTGATGGCCTTTGCGCTGCTGGCCGTTGCCTTCGTGGTCCGCCCGGTGGGTACCGCCATCTCCATGGCCATCCAGCGGCGCTGGGGGCGGGGCACCAAGCTGACCATTGCGCTGTTCGTGCTGGGCGTCTGCACGGTGGGCATGGCCTTTTTGCCGGGCTACAAGGATGTGGGCACTACAGCCATCGTGGCGTTGCTGATCCTGCGTGTGGGCCAGGGCCTGGCGCTGGGTGGTTCGTGGGACGGCTTGCCGTCGCTGCTGGCCATGTCGGCACCCAAAGAGCGCCGGGGCTGGTACGCCATGATCGGCCAGCTGGGCGCGCCTCTGGGCTTTGTGCTGGCTGCGGGCCTGTTTGCCTACCTGTACAGCAGCCTCACGGTGCAAGAGTTTCTGGCCTGGGGCTGGCGTTATCCGTTTTTTGTGGCCTTTGCCGTGAACGTGGTGGCCCTGTTTGCCCGCCTGCGTCTGGTGGTGGGGCAGTCGTACTCCGAACTGCTCAAGGACCGCGAGTTGCAGCCCGTGCCTGTGAGCCGCGTCATGCGTGATGAAGGCAGCAACGTGTTGCTGGGCGCCTTTGCGGCGCTGGCCAGCTTTGCACTGTTCCACCTAGTCACGGTTTTCCCGCTGTCGTGGATCACGCTTTACTCCGACCAGCCAGTCACCCAGATCCTGGGCGTGCAGATCGTCGGCGCGTTCCTCGCGGCGGGCGCCATCATGGTGTCGGGCTGGCTGTCGGACCACCTGGGCCGCCGCAAGCTTCTGGGCGGCATGGCCGTGCTGATTGGCGTGTTCAGCTTCATGGCGCCGGTGTTGCTCAACACCGGCGAAGTGGGCAGCACCATGTTCCTGTTGCTGGGCTTTGTGCTGCTGGGCCTGTCGTACGGCCAGGCATCGGGCACGGTCACGGCCAACTTCTCGCCGCAGTATCGCTACACCGGCGCCGCCCTGTCGGCCGACCTGGCCTGGATCATTGGTGCAGCCTTCGCACCGCTGGTGGCCCTGTATCTGTCGTCGCAGTTCGGTCTGCTGGCAGTGACGGTGTACCTGCTGTCGGGTGTGGCCTGCACGCTGGGTGCGCTGAACCTGAACCGCCGCATGGAGCGGCGCGACCGCTGATGCACAACGGTGGTTTGCTATTGAATGTATAGCTTGCAGCGCATGTTCCACTAGCGCTACAGGCGTATAAGACCAAAAAAAGCGCCCGGTTCTGCCGGGCGCTTTGCTTTTGGGCCTCACGGGTCACGGCTCAGTCCAGCGTGCCAGCGCCAACTGCTACGGGGTTTCAGTCGCAGGCGGTGAGCGCGTCGCGCGTGGGCCTTGGCAGCGCATCGGCAGGGCCGGGGATCCGCTGCGGTGGGACAAGCCCGTTCAAGGCTCGGAGTTCCGCTCAGTCCTGGGGCCGGAAGCCAATGGTCAGTGACGGAGGCACGCGCCCATCCACATCGCGCGGCAATGTTTCGGTCTTGTCCAGGGCCCGCAGCACCGCGTCGTCCCAGGCCTTGTTGCCGCTGGACTGCACCAGCCGCTTGCCCACAATGGTGCCGTCGGGTGACAGCCGCACTTCCACCTCGGCGCGCGGGTTGCCCGAGATGGCGTCTGGATACACGATGTTGGGCTTGACCTTGGCCGCGACCTTGCCTCCGTAGCTGCCCGAGGGGCTGCGACTCTCCTTGTCTTTGCCCGTGGCGTTCTCGCCCCCTGTGGCCCCGGCCATGCCCTGGATGCGGCGCAGGTTGGCCTCACGCTGTTCAGCCAGTTGCTTGGCCTCGGTTTCTGCCTTGCGCTTGGCGGCCTCGTCGGCCTTGCGTTTGTCTTCGGCCAGCTTCTTCTGCTTGTCCTGCTCGGCCTTTTTCTGTTCGGCCAGCTGCTTTTCGCGCTGTTCCTTTTCTTTGTCGCGTTCTTTTTGCAGGCGCTCTTTTTTCTCCTGCTCCAGGCGGTCGCGGCGTTCTTCTTCCTTGCGCTCACGTTCGCGCTTTTCGCGCAGCTGCTGTTGTTCGCGGGCTTTCTTTTCCTGCTCCAGGCGCTTTTTCTCGCGCTCGATGGCAATGTCCGCCTCACGCGTGTCGGGCGGCTCGGCCGCACGCACTGGGGGGGCAGGGCG
>NZ_JBWKYJ010000068.1:0-27472 GCF_059423685.1 Acidovorax sp. GW460-11-11-14-LB4
CGTTGCAGGCGGTCCAGCAGCAGGCGGCGGTTGGGCAGGCCGGTGAGCGCGTCGTAGAACGCCAGGCGTTCGATCTCCTGTTCGGCGCGTTTGCGGTCTGTGATGTCGCGGCACACGCCCAGGATGCCCGTCACGCGGCCATGCAGATCGCGGATGGGCGTCTTGATGGTCTCGAACTGGCCCTGGTAGCCGTCTTCGGCGAAGGTGAGCGTTTCCTCATACACCAGCGGCTGCCAGGCCTGCATGGCGCGCTGGTCGTACTTGCGAAAGCGCTCGGCCTCGGCCGCGTTGGTCAGGTCGTAGTCGTTTCGGCCCACCACATCGCGTTCGGGCCGGCCCGCAAAACGCTCGAATACCGGGTTGACCGACAGGTACACCCCGTTGGTGTCCTTCATGAACACCATGTCCGGCATGGCATTGACCACGCTGGCCAGATGCGCCTTCTGCTGGGCCAATTCTTGTTCGATGCGCTTGAGCGCCGTCAAGTCGTAGGCAAACAGCACCACGGCTGCCACCCCTTGCGCCGTCACGCTCTCTGGGGCGATGGTGGTGTGGCGAAACTGTGTGCCGTCAGGGCGGTCAATGCGGTTTTCGAACACCGCGGTCTCGCCCGCAAAGGCTTTTTCAAGGTGCGGGTGGATGCGCGCGAACACTTCGGGCGGGATCACATCCTGCAGCCGCTGCCCTTCCAGCGCCTGGGGCGTGGTGTAGAGCCAGCGTGCCTGCTGTTCATTGACGTACAGCACGCGCAAGTCCCGATCAATCCGCGACACACCACCCGGCACATGGCGCAGCGTGTTGGCCATGAGCGCCTGCTGGGCGTGCGCGGCCTCTTCGGCCTGGTGGTGGGCGGTGATGTCGGTCTGCACGCCATCCCACAGCACCCGGCCATCCTGCAGCCGGCGCGGCGACGAACTCAGGTGCATCCAGCGCACCTGGCCGTCGGTGCGGCGCACCCGAAAAACCGCCTCCAGACTGGTCATGGACAGGTAGGACTGGCGCTCTGCCTGCCGCAGGCGATCTATGTCTTCCGGGAGGATCTGCCGGTACAGCACGCGTGGGTCCTGCAACACGTCTTCGACGCGTACCCCGTTCAGCCGTTCGATGGCGTCGCCCATGTGCACAAAATGCACCCGGCCATCCAGCTCGCGCACGATCTGGAACAACACGCTGTGCGGCAGGTTGCGCCCCAGCAATGACAGACGCCCCTCGCTCTCGCGCAACCGGCTCTCGGCCTCCTGGATGCGCGCAAACGGGCGGCGGATGCCTGCATCAAACACCGCCTGGTACAGCAGCGCATACGCCACCACCCGAAAGCCATGGGACAGCACTCCACCCAGCATCGAATGCCCGCCCAGCGCGCCCACCGTGACCTCGCCGCATACGAAAGCTCCGGCCGCCCAGGCAAACAGGCGTTCACGCGGTGCCTCTTCGCTGCGGCTGCGGCGATGCAACACCACAGCGCTGGCGGCCAAGGCCAGGGCGAGCCCCACGGCCACCACCTGGCGCAAGGCACCGTCTGCAGCATGGGCAAACCACTGGGGCAGCGGCCCCAGCGACGACCCTGCGAGCACCAGCGTGACACCCCCCGCCGCTGCCAGCCAGGCGCGAGCCGGCCCGGGGGCAGACAAGCGCGTGGCGGTGAGCCCCAAGGTCAGGGCCTCGGCCACACGCGCCCAACTGCTCAGCCACAACGACATGTCGGCACTGCCCGGCGGCATGTGCACAGGGCCGGAGTGCACCAGCACCCCGTGCAGAAAATTGCAGGCCGCCGCTACGCCAAAACCCACCACCAGGACATTGGCGCGCGCCTGCTCCTGCGCCTCCAGGGCGTGCAGGGACACCGACACCACCAGCAGTCCCAGCAGCACCGCCACCAGCTCCAGCAACGGTTCCACCCCGTGCTGGGCGCCCGCCCCATCCCCCAGCATCTGCGCCAGCGGCACCACGACCAGCGCCAGCACTGCCACCACCAGCACCGCGGTGATGGCGGGCGCATCCGACCAGGGCATGCGCGCTGTCGGAGAGCTGTTGGGAGGTGGCATGGACGAAGGGGTGAATGGCAGTGCCAGCGAAATGGCCGCACAACGTCACAAGTGTATCTACGCGTAAGGAAATGACCAGAGCGCTCGCACCATGAAAAACGGGGCCAAAGCCCCGTCCAAGACAACCCTGGACTGCGCTGCGCCCAGGCGTTGCGTGCACGCATCAGCGCGGGGCGCGATGCGGCAAGTAAGAAGGATGCAGCGGGCCTTCAACCCTCCAGCAGCTGGCGCAGCACAAACGGCAAGATGCCCCCGGCCTGGTAGTAGTCCACCTCGATGGGGGTGTCGATGCGCAGGGTCACCGTCACTTCCTGGCGCGTGCCGTCGGCACGGTGAATGACCAGCCTCGCATCGCTCTGTGGCGTGAGTGCGGCATCAGGCACCACATCAATCACCTCATTGCCCGTCAGGCCCAGCGTTTCCCAAGAATCGCCCGCCTTGAACTGCAGCGGCAACACGCCCATGCCAACGAGGTTGGAGCGGTGAATGCGCTCAAAGCTGCGCGCCACCACCGCCTTGATGCCGAGCAGTTGCGTGCCCTTGGCGGCCCAGTCGCGGCTGGAGCCGGTGCCGTACTCTTCGCCCGCAAAAATCACGGTGGGCGTGCCCTGCGCCATGTACTGCATGGCGGCATCAAAGATGAACATCTTCTCGCCCTGCAGCGGACCATCGTTCTGGAACAACGTGACGCCGCCCTCTTCACGCGAGCCATCGGCGGTGGGCGGAATCATCAGGTTCTTGATGCGCACATTGGCAAAGGTGCCGCGCATCATCACGTCATGGTTGCCCCGGCGGGCGCCGTAGCTGTTGAAGTCTGCCTTTTGCACGCCGTGCTGCAACAGCCACTGGCCTGCGGGTGAGCTTTCCTTGATGGAGCCTGCGGGCGAGATGTGGTCGGTGGTGATGGAGTCGCCGAACAGCGCCATGATGCGCGCGCTGTGCACCGCCGACGCGGCCGCAGCGCCTTTGTCGAGCGCAAACTGGGCAAAAAACGGCGGCTCGGCAATGTATGTGCTGGCGGGCCAGGTGTAGGCCGTACCGCTCACGCCCTTGATCTTCTCCCACAGCTTGCCGGGGTCGGAGGCCACCTTGGAATAGTTCTCGCGGAAGGCCTTGCCGTTCATCGCGAACTTCAGCAGTGCGTGGACTTCGTCGCTGGTGGGCCAGATATCGCCCAGGTAGATGTCCTTGCCGCCCTTGCCCTTGCCCACGGGTTCGGTCATCAGGTCTTTGAGCACCGTGCCCGCGATGGCGTACGCCACCACCAGCGGCGGACTGGCCAGAAAGTTCGCCTTGAGGTTGGGATGGATGCGCGCCTCGAAATTGCGGTTGCCCGACAGCACGGCTGCGCAGACCAGATCGTTGCTGGTGATGACCTCGTTCAATTCGGGGGTGAGGTCGCCCGCGTTGCCGATGCAGGTGGTGCAGCCATAGCCCGCCAGCGCAAAGCCCAGCTTTTCCAGGTACGGCAGCAGCCCGGTCTGCGTGAGGTATTCGGTGACGATGCGCGAGCCGGGGGCCAGCGAGGTCTTGATGTGCGGCTGCACCTTGAGGCCTGCCTCCACCGCCTTCTTGGCCAAGAGGCCTGCAGCCAGCAGCACGCTGGGGTTGCTGGTGTTGGTGCAGCTGGTGATGGCGGCAATCAGCACGTCGCCATTGCCCACTGTGGGGTCAGCCCCCTTGGCGGGCAGCGTGGCTGCGCGGGACTCGCCGTGCGCAGTGGCCAGTGCGGGTTTGTTGGCCTCCATCTCGACCACCGAGCGCGGTGCGCCGGCCGGCGTGGGCTTGCCGTCTGGCGTAGCCTCTTCGGCGGCAGCTTCGCCATGGCGGTGGATGTGATGGCGCGTGTGCAGCAGCTCTGCCGGGCGGTTGAAGCCGTTTTGCGCGTTGGGCTTGCTGAACAGCTCAGCGAACTGGCTGCTGACCTTGCCCAGCTCGATGCGGTCTTGCGGGCGCTTGGGGCCCGCCAGGCTGGGGGTGACGCTGCCAAGGTCGAGCTTGACGACCTGCGAGTAGTCGACCTCGCCGGCCAGCGGCACACCAAACAGCCCCTGGGCCTTGAAGTAGGCCTCGAAGGCCTCGATCTCGCCCTTGGTACGGCCCGTGCCCTTGAAGTAGTCGATGGTCTTTTCGTCCACCGGGAAGAAGCCCATGGTGGCGCCGTACTCCGGCGCCATGTTGCCGATGGTGGCGCGGTCGGGCAGCGCCAGGGTGCGCGTGCCTTCGCCAAAGAACTCCACGAACTTGCCCACCACCTTGTGCTGGCGCAGCAGCTCGGTCACCGTGAGCACCAGGTCGGTGGCCGTCACGCCCTCGCGCAGCTGGCCGGTCATCTCAAAGCCCACCACATCGGGCGTGAGGAAGTACACCGGCTGGCCCAGCATGGCGGCCTCGGCCTCGATGCCGCCCACGCCCCAGCCCACCACGCCGATGCCGTTGATCATGGTGGTGTGGCTGTCGGTGCCCACCAGGGTGTCGGGGTAGTAGACGCCATCCTTGCGCTTGTGCACGCCGCGCGCCAGGTATTCGAGGTTGACCTGGTGCACGATGCCAAAGCCCGGGGGCACCACACCAAAGGTGTCAAAGGCCTGCATGCCCCACTTCATGAACTCGTAGCGCTCTTTGTTGCGCTGGAATTCGAGCTTCATGTTCAGGTCGAGCGAATTCTTCTTGCCGTAGTGGTCGACCATGATCGAGTGGTCCACCACCAGGTCCACCGGCACCAGGGGCTCGATCTTCTTGGGGTTCTTGCCCAGCTTGGCGGCCACGCTGCGCATGGCGGCCAGATCGGCCAGCAAAGGCACACCGGTGAAGTCCTGCAGCACCACGCGCGAGACGACAAAAGGGATCTCGTCGGTGCGCGCGGCATTGGGCGCCCAGTGCGCAAGCTGTTGCACATGCTCGGCCGTCACCTTGCGGCCGTCGCAATTGCGCAGCACCGATTCGAGCACGATGCGGATCGACACCGGCAGACGCTGGATCTGCGGAAACTGCTTGGCAAGCGCGGGCAGAGAGTAGAACTTGCCCTCCTTGCCCGACGCTGTTTTGAAGCCCTTGAGCGTGTTGGCAAAGGCGTGGCGTGCGGGTCGGGACGACGGTTTGGCTAGCGGCTTGGACGATGAGGCCATGGCGAACTCCTTGATAAGGCAACAGCGTCTATTCTGGCAGTCCCCCATGACGGCGCAATCGTTGGGGGTATGCCGCTGTGCCCCGCCGCCCTGGCGCAGAGGCCCATACGACGCTCTTTTCACCATTTTTGCGGAAAAACTCGGCCAAGCGCTACATCCTTATGCCTCGATAGCTATCAAATATATAGCGCAAAAGAACTAAGCGGCAGCCCAAGCAGGCAGGCGGCGCACACCCATCCACTGCAGCTCAGCAATGAGCGCCACCGAGACCACGTGCACCACCAGGTACGCCTGACCCAGCAACGTGGGTGCCACGGCGTTACCGAGCAGCAGCACCAGGCTGGCCAACGCCCATCCAAAGTTGGCGGCGATCAGCGCCCACAGCCCTCCGCGCGGCATGGTGCGCGCGCGGGCAATGCGGGTGGCCAGTGCTGCGTAGCCCAGCAGCAAAACGCCGGACACCACCAGCAGTCCGTGCGGCAGCCCCAGCCATTCGGCCAGCGACGCCGTCAGCAGCAGATGCAAGGCGCCCAACAGCAGCCCGGTGGACGCATCGAACCAGACCACGGCACGCAAAAGGGAGGGGGAAGACAACAGGTTCAACATGGCAAGCTCCTTGGGGGTTGAAGAAGGCTGCATCGTTGCCGCTGCGGCGCATGGCGTCGATGACATGGCAGGTAATGGCCTGCGGCCTGGTTGGGCCTAGGATGCGAGGCATGACGTCCGCACCCTCCACCCCCTCTCGCCGCACCCCGCGCCATCCGCTGCCGCACCGCAGCACAGCGGCGGGGCCTGCCAGTTTTGGCGACCACCTGCGCACCTGGCGCCAGCAGCGGCACCTGAGTCAGCTGGAGCTGGCCGACGAGGCAGACATCTCCACGCGGCACGTGAGCTTCATGGAAACCGGCCGCACCAATCCCAGCCGCGACATGGTGCTGCGCCTGTGCGAGCGCCTGGCCATCCCGCTGCGCGAACGCAACGCACTGCTGGTGGCAGCCGGCTACGCCCCCATGTACCGAGAACGCGCGCTGGACGACCCGGCACTGACCGCAGCGCGCCAGGCCGTCGAGCTGGTGCTCAAGGGCCATGAGCCCTGCCCCGCCATCGCACTCGACCGCTGCTGGAATGTGGTGGCTGCCAACCGCGCAGCGCAGGCCTTGCTGGCCGCGCATGTGAGCCCTGAACTGTTAGTGCCCCCCATCAACGTGTTCCGCCTGAGCCTGCACCCCGACGGCCTGGCGTCACGCATCGCCAATCTGGCGCAATGGCGCCACCACCTCTTCGAGCGCCTGCGCCAGCAGATTCATGCCACGGGGGACCCGGCATTGCTGGCCCTGCAGGCCGAACTGCTGGAATACCCCGCGCCCGATGAATCCACACCACTCGTCATGGCGGGAGAAATGCTGGGTGTGGTGATGCCGTTTTGTTTCAATAGCATGCACGGCATGCTGTCGCTCATCAGCACCACGACGATATTCGGCACTCCAGTGGATGTGACGCTGCAGGAGCTGGCGGTGGAATCGTTTTTCCCGGCCGACGCATTTACTGCCCAGGTACTGCGGGAGATGGCGCAGCAATATGCTGCGGACTGACGGCCTGGGGTGGGTTGAACCACAACACGCAGACCGATTTTTTAGGTTCCGTGCGCAATGGCTGGTCGGGAAAGCGGTTTTTGCGGTATCCACCCAGTGAATGCAGGGCGCAGATTTTGTGTCCCCAGCGATGTATGAAGGATCCAGATGCTGGGCCAGGCTCGGTAGTTCGACGCCCCATGCCAAGCCACCCAAAAAAATAGCCCGCAGTTGCGGGCTATTTTTTTGGGTGCAGCGAATGCCGGTTCTCAGATGGCGAACTTTTCGCGGTTTTCGTTCTGAATCCACTTGGGCGCCTTGCCACGGCCGGTCCATGTCTGGCCAGTCGCCGGGTCGCGGTATTTGGGGGCTACTTTGGTACCTGCGGTAGAGCTGCGGCCGGTTTTCCCTGCGGCCTTGCCCGCAGGGAACACATCCTGGGCGGTCAGACCATATTCGGCCACCAAGGCACGCACTTGGGAAACAGCGTCCGACAATTCTCGGCGACGGGCTTCGCTGATTTGTTGCTCAAGCGCTTCACGCTGCTTCAAAAGTTCTTTGTAGCTGGTCATGGTGTCTGAATAAGAAAATGGGGTTGGTGACAGCGCGATTATATGGATAACCGCTGCGAGCACACGCCGGGGTAAAGATTTTGCATTAAGAAACCACAAAAATACTGCCTGGCATATTCAGCACCTGGACAGCCGGTGGTCCAAGAAGCCACAAAGGCTTCAAAGTGCGCTGTCAGGCTGTGCAAATACGCGGTCAATGCGTTTCCCCTCCAGGGCCAGTACCTCGAATATCCAGCCCACGCACACAATCTGTTCGCCTACGGCAGGTAAATGCCCCGTTTCTGCCATCAAAAACCCCGCCAGGGTGTTATACCGCCCACGGTCTTCCTGCGGCAGATCTCGAATATCCAGGCGGGCCTTGAGTTCGGACACAGGCATCAGCCCATCGAGCAGCCATGCGCCATCCCCACGCGGGGTGGCCCAGGCATCGGCGGCAGCGCCGGGCTGCAATTCACCGGTAATGGCTTCGAGCAGATCGTGCGGGGTCATGATGCCCTGCACCACGCCATATTCGTCCACCACAAACACCATGCGCCCCGAGCGCGCTCGAAACTGCTCCAGCAGCTCCATGCCGCTCAAGGTCTCGGGCAAAAAGGCGGCGGGCTTCACATACTGTTCCAGCGTGCCGGGCGCTTCAGGCCCCAGCTCCAGCAACCGGGCCACGCTCACAATACCCACCACCTCGTCCAGAGAGTTGCGACACACGGGGTACCACGAATGCGCGGCATGCTCGCCGCCACGGCCCGCCTGCTGCAAGCCCTGCAACACCGACCACCCTGCATCGAGCCAGCCCACATCACTGCGCGGCACCATCAGCGAGGTCAATGGCCGATCATCCAGGCGAAACACGTTTTGCACCATCTGGTGCTCATGGTGCTCGATCACACCGGCCTCGCGCCCTTCTTCCAGGCTGGCAACGATTTCTTCTTCCGTGACCGAACGCCCTGCTGTGTTGTCCACCTGCATCAGGCGCAGCACCCCTTGGGTTGAGAGCGACAACAGGCGCACAAAAGGCTTGGCCACCCGGGCCACCCAGGCCATGGGTCGCGCCACCAGGCGGGACACCGCCTCGGGATAGAGCTGTCCGATGCGTTTGGGCACCAGTTCGCCAAACACGATCGTGACGAAGGTGATGACGGTTACCACCAGCGCGGTGGCGGTGATGCTGGCGGCCCGCACAGGCATCCCGAGCTGCTGCAGCCACAGCCCCAGGTCATCGCTGAAAGCAGCCTCTCCGAGGATCCCGTTGAGCATGCCAATGGAGGTGATGCCCACTTGCACCGAGGACAAAAACTGCGTGGGGTTCTCAAGCAGCGCCAGAGCGGCCTGTGCGCCCTTGTCACCCGCCTCGGCCATGGCGGTCAGCCGCGACCTGCGACTTGACGCCAGCGCCAGCTCGGACATCGCGAACACGCCGTTGAGCAGGGTCAGCAGCGCGATCAGCAGAAAATCCATGCTTCACTCAATCAGGTTTGCAACCGACGACCATCATGGCACTTTACTGTATCGGCGACATTCAGGGCTGCGACGACGCCCTGGGGCGCCTGCTCGACACCATCGGCTTTTCTGCCAGCCGTGACACGGTGTACCTGCTGGGGGACCTCGTCAACCGCGGCCCCGACTCCGCCGCCGTGCTACGCCGCTGCATGCAGCAGGGCGACGCCATCCGCTGCCTGCTGGGCAACCACGACCTGCACTTGCTCGCTGCCGCACACGGCGCGCGCAAGCCTTCGCGCCGCGACACCCTGGCCTCGGTGCTCGACGCCCCAGACCGCAGCGCTTTGCTCGAGTGGCTGCGCCACCAGCCATTGGCGCGGGCCCACGAGCATGCCGGCCAGACCCTGCTGATGGTGCATGCGGGCGTGGTCCCCGCCTGGACCCCCACAGACACCCTGGAACGCGCGCAGGAGGTCCATGCCGTGTTGGGTAGCCCGGACCTGCCCGCCTTCTTGCACAGCATGTATGGCAACACGCCGGACCACTGGAGCGATACCCTCACAGGCACTGACCGGCTGCGCGTGATCGTGAACGCGCTGACGCGCATGCGCTTTTGCTCATTCGACGGTGTGATGGATTTTGAAAGCACCGAAAGTGCCTGCGCTGCCCCAGAGGGCCTGATGCCCTGGTTTGATGTGCCAGGCCGGCGCACCGCTGGCACGCTGATGGCCTTTGGCCACTGGTCCACACTAGGCTGGCTCAACCGCAGCGAACTCCTGGGCCTGGATACCGGCTGTGTATGGGGAGGGTGCCTGAGTGCCGTGCGTTTCGGCGCGACACTGGCTGACCGCGAGCTGCTGCAGGTGCATTGCGAACAGGCGCAGCAGCCGGGCTAGAGCTGGGGAACTGGGGATTGACCCGGGCAGTCAACGCGCCCGGGACGCACACCACGGCAGCCAGCGCAAAGAGCGGCAGCCGTTACTGCGTGGAGGTCTCGGGTTGAACCGCCTTGAACAAGGCTGCCACCTTGCGCTTGGGCTTGATGTTGGCCGAAATGCTGCTGCGCGCAGGCGATTTGGCGGCGGCCTCCCAGGCGGGGGCGGTATCCGCACTGCTGGGTTCGTAAGGCTTTTCGAAGAAGGGATCGCGCGAGGCCACGGCAGGGCGGAAACCCCGGTGGTGTTCACGCGGCTCGCGGGGTTCACGGCGCTCGTTGCGCTCACGCACGGCAGCTGGAATCACATCGCGCGGATCACCGGTCTCGCCTGCTTCACGCCATGCGCGGCGGCCGTCGTTGATGCGGCCGCGGGGGCGGTCTTCTTCGTATTCGATGGCTTCGAGATCGATCTTTTTCTTGATCAGCTTCTCAATGTCGGCCACCAGGCGGGCATCGCTGCCCGAAACCAGCGTGACGGCCAGGCCGGACGCGCCCGCACGGCCCGTGCGGCCAATGCGGTGCACATAGTCTTCCGCATTGAAAGGCACGTCGAAGTTGAACACCGCAGGCACGTCCTTGATGTCCAGGCCGCGTGCTGCCACATCGGTGCACACCAGCAGATCAACCTCGCCGCTCTTGAAGGCTTCCAGCGCCTTCAGTCGCTCGTCCTGGCTCTTGTCGCCGTGCAAGGCTGCGGTCTTGAGGCCCTCACGCTCCAGGCTGCGCGCCAAACGGGCGCATCCGAGCTTGCTGTTCACGAAGATGAAAGCCTGCTTGATGCCGCGCGTCTTGAGCACCTGGTGGATGGCTCGGCGCTTGTCGTCATCATTGGCGCTGTAAAAGCGCTGCTCCACCGTGGAGGCCGTCTCGTTCGGGCGGGCCACCTCAATGGTGATGGGGTTTTGCAGGTAGCTGCTGGCCAGGCGCTTGATCTCGGGCGAGAAGGTGGCGCTGAACAGAAGCGTGGTGCGCTGCTTGGGCAGGTAGCTCAGGATGCGCTGAAGGTCGGGCAGAAAACCGATGTCCAGCATGCGGTCGGCCTCGTCGAGCACCACGTACTCCACCTGGTTGAGCACCGCATTCTTGGCCTCGATATGGTCGAGCAGGCGGCCCGGCGTAGCCACCAGCACTTCGACGCCTTTTTTCAGCTCGATGGTCTGGGGCTTCATGTCCATGCCGCCAAACACCACCGTGCTGCGCAGTTTGGTGTACTTGGCGTACAGCGCAATCTGCTGGGCCACCTGGTCGGCCAACTCACGGGTGGGCAACAGCACCAGAGCGCGCACAGGGTGGCGAGCGGGGGATGTGGAACTGCTCTCGTGCTTGAGCAGGCGCTGCAGCAAAGGCAGCGAGAACGCGGCGGTTTTGCCGGTGCCGGTCTGGGCTGCGCCCATCACGTCCTGGCCGGTGAGCACCACCGGGATGGCCTGCGCCTGGATGGGCGTCATGGACTCGTAGCCCATTTCGGCTACGGCGCGCGCCAGCGGCTCAGCCAGCGATAGATTGGAAAAGGAACTTGTCATTTAGCCCTCTATTGTCGCACCGGTGGCCCAAAAAGCGATTTTTCGGGCCCGGAGCAGCAAAAATGCAGTAGGAGCAGCCAGCGCATTGGCGAGTATTCGCTATCTATTTGATAGCTATCAGCGCATATGAATTCGGCGCTATCGTCTGTTTTTATTCAAACTCTGGGCCGGCGAGGCCAATGGCCGCAACACCTTGCGCCGCGTGCGGTCGTTGCATCGCGGGGCGAGCAATGTCCCGCAGCTGCCACGACAAACCCCCTCGGAAAGCGTTTGGCACCAGCGAAAGGCAGAGGGCGCTCGTGCGGACTCTCACCCTTTCCGGACGCAGTGCAGTGCGCCTGCTGCTGTCCAGCTACTCGGCAGACCGCCTGAGCGTGTCCACCACCGGGCGCAGCAGCACCTCGCGCAGACCCCACCAGCCTGCGGCCAGCGCCAGCAACGCGCCCGCGAGCGCACCGGCCAGCGGCACCCAGGGGGCGGCGGTCCAGGTGAAGTCAAACACATAACGCGCCAATGCCCAGCCCACGCCCACCGCCACCGCGCTGGCCAGAAAGCCCGCCAGCAGACCTACCCCCACCAGTTCGGCCCGCTGCACCTGACGCAGCAGGCTGGCACGGGCCCCCACGGCACGCATGATGGCGTACTCGCGTGCGCGCTCCTCGCGCGTGGCCGTGACGGCGGCAAACAGCACCACCAGCCCAGCTGCGAGCGTGAAGGCAAACAAGAACTCCACCGCCCGGATCACCTGCTCCAGCACCCGCTGCACCTGGGCAATGGTGGCGCCCATGTCCACGTTGGTGATGTTGGGAAACTGGCGCACCAGCGCGTTGTCGAAACCGTGGGTTTCTGGAGCGCGGTAGGCGGCCAGGTAGGTGACCGGGACATCCTTGACCTCGGCCACCGGGTACATCACAAAGAAGTTGGCGCGCATGGAGCCCCAGTCCACCTTGCGCAGGCTGGTGATGCGGGCTTCGTCCTGCACGCCGCCCATATCGAACTGCAAACGGTCACCCAGCTGCAGGCCCAGCGTCTGGGCAATACCTTCTTCCACGCTGATGGCGCCCTCCTCGCCGGGCGTCCAGCGCCCGGCCACCACCTGGTTGTGGGGCGGTGCCTCCACAGCGTTGGACAGGTTGAATTCTCGGTCCACCAGGCGCTTGGCGCGGTCGTCGGTATAGTTGTCGGGGCCCACTGGCTTGCCGTTCACGGCCACCAGCCGGCCCCGGATCATGGGGTACCAGTCGTAGCGACCCACTCCGCTGTCCTTGAGCGTCTGCTGAAAGGCCTCCGACTGGTCAGGCATCACGTTGATGACAAAACGGTTGGGGGCATCGGGCGGGGTCGCCTTGCGCCAGCTGCTGATGAGGTCGGTGCGCAGCAGCACCAGCAGCACCAGGGCCAGCAGACCCACCGCCAGACTGCTGACCTGCACCACGGCATAGGCCGGGCGCGCAGAAATCTGCCGCGTGGCCAGTACAAGCCAGCGCGGTGCCGTGCTTTCGTTCACGCTCTTGCGCAGAAGCTTGACCGCGACCCATGACAGGCCTGCAAACAGCGCCACGGCGCCGGCAAAACCGCCCACCGCAATCAGACCCAGCTTGATGTCGCTGCTGACAGCCAGCAACAGCGCGGCGAAGCCCGCAATGCCGATACCCAGCACTGCCAGCGAGGCGGGCTTGAGCCCCCCCACATCACGCCGTATCACCCGCAATGGTGGCACCTGCGCCAGCTGCAGCACCGGCGGCAAGCCAAACGCAAACAGCAGCGTGAGCCCCATGCCCAGGCCAAACACCACCGGCCACAGGCTGGGCGAAGGCAAGGCCGATTCCACCAATCCCGCTAGCAGCAGCACAAACGCGTAATGCACCACATAGCCCAGCGCCACGCCCAAGGAGCTGGCAAACAGGCCGATCAGCGCGAACTCCGTGGTGTAGGCCCCAGCAATGGTGCGCTGGCTCTGCCCCAGCACACGCAGCATGGCCGAAGCGTCGAGGTGCTCCGCCGCAAAGCCGCGCGCGGCCAGCGCCACGGCCACGGCTGACAACAGTGCAGCCAGCAGCGCTACCAGGCTCAGGAATTTCTGCGCGCGGTCCAGCGTCTGGCGCATCTCGGGGCGGCCGCTTTCCAGCGACTCCACGCGCACGCCATGCACTTCGGGCTTCTTGGCCTCGACCACCGCCCAATCGTTGAACGCCTTGATGGCCGACGCCGGGCCGACCACGGCAAAGCGGTAGGTCAGGCGGCTGGCAGGTTGCACGAGCCCCGTGGCGGGCAGGTCGCGTTCGTTCACCATCACACGTGGTGCAAAGCTCATGAAGCCCGCCCCCCGGTCAGGCTCGATGACAATGATGCGCGCGATGCGCAGTTGCGCATCGCCCAGCAACAGCTTGTCGCCCATGGCGAGGTTGAGCGATTCGAGCAGTGGCGCGTCCACCCACACCTCGCCGGGCGCCGGGATGTCACGCGTCGGCTGCTCCAGCGCGCCGGGGGCATCTGCCACCGTGAGGCTGCCGCGCAGCGGGTAACCCAGCTGCACGCTCTTGAGTGCCACCAGCTTGCTGGCGCCGCCCTGCGCATCGCTCGCGCGGCCCATGGTCGGAAAGCCCAGCGTGGTGACCGATTGCAACCCCAGCGCCTTGGCGCGCTCCACGAATGCCGCGGGCGTTGGGTTGTCGCTGGCCACGACTGCATCCCCCCCCAGCAGCTGCAGGGCATCGCGCTGCAGTCCGCCTTGCAGGCGATCGGCAAAAAAACCCACAGACGTGAGCGCGGCCACTGCCAGGGTGACCGCCACAATCAACAGGCGCAACTCGCCCGCGCGCAGGTCCCGGGCCAGGGTGCGCCAGCCAAGGCGCAGGAAAGACAGGTTCATGGGCAGACCTTAGCGCAAAGCGAACGGGCTGGCGGGCCGTGGGGTGTTAGAACGTGTTCAACGCATCAGGGCCGCGGGGATGGCGCTGTGGCGGTGTCGGTCGCCGCAGCTGTCGCCGGCACCGGACTCGGCGCTTCGGCCGCCGGCGCCGGGGCTGCGCTGGAGGCATTTGGTGCCTCCGTCTGCAGCCGCTGTTCCAGCGCCTGCAACACCGGGGCGATCTGTTGGCCCACGCGGATCTGCGGGTTCGAAAAGCCGTCGGCCTTGCCGGCCTCGACCTCACGCTGCTGAATCAGCGGCACAGCCTTGGCAAAGGCCTCGGTGAAGGAATGGGTCTGGCGCAGTTGTTCATGAAACACCGCGCGGCCAAAGAAAGTCAGCTCAGACAGCCTGCCGCAGCCATACGAGGTGTGAGTGGCGTCGGCCGCCGTCATGATCAGGGTGCTGTCGGTGGCCAGCGGTTCGATCCAGCCTCCCGAAAAGCAGGCAGACACTGCGATCACGCGGTTGCGGATACCCGATTCGTCCAGCGCTGCGCGCAGCATCTCCGGCGTCACCGGCGGCACCTGCAGCGGCCAGTGTGCGGCGGCCAGTTCATGGTTGCGTGCGCCATGCGAGGTCATGTAAATCACCAGCACATCATGCTCGCGATCCATGCGCGCGGCCAGCGCAGCAATGGCGCGTTGCAGATTCTCGGGCGTCGCCCAGGGGTGGGTCTCGGCAGTTTCAGCATGGTTGAGCAGGTGCAGAACCCGGCCCTGGGCGTCAAACCGCTCCTGCAGCAGCGTGGTGACCATCGTGCTTTCGCGGCGGAACACGTTTTCATCCGCATAGGGCGCGAACACCAACCCATAGACATCCACAACGCCGGGACGCTGAGGCAACAAAGCATCCACCTGCTGTTGCCACAGCAGCTGCTGGTTCTCAAAAAGGCCTTGCGATAGCGCCAGTTGCGCAGGCTCTGGAGGCTGTGCTCCGTCGGCGGACGCGGCAGATGCATCGGCCACCGCCAGGGCGTCTTCCTCCCAGGGCTGGTCCTGAAACTGCCACATGCCCACCCCGACCACCACAGCCATCGCCACGCCAAAGACCGCAGTGCGCACCCGCGATCGGATGAAGCGGGCACTCACCACCACCAACGTGGCCAGCACCCATACCGTGAGCACGCCGTAGGCCACCCAGAAAAGGATGCTCGCCACCGGCCCATTCCACAGTGCAGGCTGGTGAACCGCCAATCCCATCAGGACATAGAGCACCAGCAAGGGGGCCAAGGGCGCCCACGCCGACAGCACATACCAAGCGGCCAGCCCGCCCGAGGGGCCGGGCACACCCAGCTCGGGCGCAGGGGTAGGAGCACGCTGTGCTGGCGCCATGGCCCACCAAGCCAGCCACAGCAGCACCAGGCTGCTCCACATGGGGGTGAGCCAGCCACGCATGCTGAACTGGGCCGGGCCCACGACCTGTAACCGTGCAGCGCCCACCAGCAAAGCGCCGCTGATCAACGACAACACCAGCAACTGCCAGGGCGTGGGTGCCGCAGCCCCTGTACGCGGCGCCAGAAACAGTGCAGCGCGCAGTCCTTCGCGCATCCAGCCCCACAGTGAAAGGCGCTCCGTGGCGGAAACCGCCCTGATGGCAGACGATGTGGGCAGGTCTTGCGGCGACCGGCTCAAAGGAACTTCAATTTCCGTGTGGGCCAGTTCTGGTCCCCACTGGCTGGGCAACGTGTCGGCCCAGGTGCTGCTGCTGGCGTTCAGGTCTTTCATGCGCGCATCATGCCATCGCGGGGTGACGCCTTCTGTGGCCGCGGAATCCGTCGAAGCCAGGACGCAAGAGGCTGCAGGAACGGGCCAAAAGACGATGAAGAGCGATGCTTGAGCTCGCTATTGCGCCAGCGCCCATCGCAGGCGGAAGCGAGGCACGGGCACCGTCTTTTTAAAACCAAAAATGATATTAAATAAAAATTAAATAACAAATCGCATATAATTCACTTCGTTGCAGTCACGGCTCTTGACGCCAGCAGTCACCGCAACGCCTGCCTCCAAGCGGTCTAACGCGCCGCGGCAGGCCGCCTTTTGCGACCTTGTCGCCCAGTGGGTCTGAAGAGCTGCAGCCCACCGAGTCCCTCGATGCTCACGCAGGTCGATGACGGCCTGCGGTCCCGAATGCACCAGATTTCAAATAACGCCATTTCCATGGGCCAGTACGTCGTTTCGCCCGCGACACACCCGACCGACTGTGGCCGCTTCCGCGCCTCCTTCTCGGTCCATCGTTCAAGTGGCAACGGCAGCTACTGCCGAGTGTTCCGTTTTGACAAAGCCTTTGCCTCGCGCGAAGCTGCCAGGCTCTTTGCCGTCACCCAGGGCTGGCTCCAAGCGTGCATGTCCCATCCCCCTGTGTGCTGAAGCTCTGCTGACCGCAGGCTCCATGTCCTCATCCCAGTTGCCGTGGGCTCCCGCTCACAGTGCTGTACCCCAACGGTGCGCCCTTCGTTGCGTGCCATCCTTCAGAAAGGCTCTTCCATGAGCACCAAGATCTACGTGGGCAACCTGCCCTATTCCGTGACCGATTCCAGCCTGCAAAGCAACTTTGCCGAGTTCGGCAATGTGTCCTCCGCCAAGGTCATGATGGACCGCGAAACCGGTCGCTCCAAGGGCTTCGGCTTTGTGGAAATGGCGTCGGCCGAAGTGGCCCAAGCCGCCATCAGCGCGCTTCACGGCATGTCCGTCGATGGGCGCTCGATTGTGGTGAATCTGGCTCGCCCCCGTGAAGAAGGTGGCGGCGCAGGGGGCTACAGCGCCAATGGCTACAGTGCGAGCAAACGCTCGGACGTTGGCTATGGCACGGGCGGCTACGGCGGCGGCCGCTATTGAGCCCTGTGGCTCATGAAAAAAGCCGGCTCGCTGTAGCCGGCTTTTTTTCGTCTCGCCCCATGCCTTTGCATGGGCCGCAGGCCAAGGCGGGCCGATGGTGCTCGACGCCGCTGCGGTGGCCGACTCAAAGACTATTGAGCGGCAACGGCCCCAGCACCACCCCGTCTGCGCGGGCGCAAACCATTGAGCCCTGCCGCCTCACACTTCACCAGCAGCCCGGGCAGGGGGCACTACCGGTGCCTGGGCCAGTTCTGGCTGCAGTACCAGGCGGTGCGTACCGCTGTAGCACACAAACCGGCGGTTGGTGGCGCGCCCGATGGCGCACAGGCCCAGCTGCTGGGCCACGGCGTGGCCCATTTGGGTCATGCCGCTGCGAGACACCACAATGGGCACCCCCATCTGCGCCGACTTGATGACCATCTCGCTGGTGAGGCGGCCGGTGGTGTAGAACACCTTGTCTGCCCCCGACATGGGAGAGGTTGCGGGGTCTCCTGCACAGTCGCTGGATGAGCACGTCTCAGGATTCATCCACATCCAACCTGCGATGGTATCGATCGCATTGTGGCGGCCGACGTCTTCCACAAAAATCAGCAAGTCCTCCCCCTTGAACAGGGCACAGCCGTGCACCGAACCGGACGACTTGTAGGTGGTCTCCTTGAGGCGAATCGCGTTGACGATGCCGTACAGCTGGCCCTGGGTCAGGCGGGCGTCGGGCAACTGGATGCGGTCCACTTCGTCCATGAGCCCGCCAAACACGCTGCCCTGTCCGCAGCCCGTGGTGACGACCTTGCTGGCCGTGCGCTCTTCGATCCGTGCAATGCCATGGCGCGTGCGCACAGCGGCGGCGTGGACCTCCCAATCGACCGTGATCGATTCGATGTCGAGCACCGATTCGACCAGCCGCTGGTTGCGCAGATAACCCAGCACCAGCAACTCTGGTTGCGCGCCCAGTGTCATCAGCGTGACGAGCTCGCGCTTGTCCACGTAGATCGTGAGCGGACGCTCGGCGGGGATCTGTACCTGCTCCCGTGCGCCCAGTTCGTTGACGACCTCCACTGCATGGGTCAGCGGGGCGTGGGCCTGCGTCAGGCGCGGCAGAGAGGGCGAGGACAAACCGGAAGGAGTGGACAAAGAACTGGAACTCATGGGGCAAATATACGCAGTGTGGTGCTACGGCGGTTAGCGCACGGGAATGAACCGCTGCGTGGCCCGGCCCACTGCACCAAGGGGGCAGGCTGGTGCCGTATCGCCCTGCGAGTGCTGGCTCGGCGATGCACCTGGCACATCGCTCCCAGAAAAAAAGCCGCGCCCCACCAGGGAACGCGGCTTCGAGCCCAGCGCGGCAGGGCGCGTGTCAGGACTTGGAGGCCGGTGCAGCTGCAGCGGCAGGTACCTGCGTGCTGGGAGGGCTGCTGGCTGTGCCAGGTGGCGAATGTGCACCAGCAGCCTCCGCAGGCTTGGCCGCTGGCGGCGTGTAGGCGAAGGGACCAGGGTCCGTGCATGCAGCACCAGTAGCAGCCGCTGGCTTGGCCGAAGGCGTGGTCTTGCGGTAGTGCGCGACCACCTTGTCTTGCGACAGGCACAACTTGTAGTTGTCCACCTTGCCAGCCCATGCAGCCTTGGCTGCCGCTTCGGCGGCCTTGGCGGCCGCCTCGGGGGACGGGGCCGGCAGCTTGGCGGATGCCGCAGTGCATACGGCTGCCGCGCACAGCGCCAGCAAAGAGGTGCGGATGCTTGATCTCGTCATGGAGTGGATCCTCATACCTGGGCGGGCTGCTGGCCCGCAGATGCTGTTACGTCGGTCGCTGACTGGCTGGCGCTGCGCTGGCGCGGGATCTTGCCGGCCTGCACATCGTCATACCACAGCTCATGGTGTTCCTTGGCCCAGCCCTCGCTCACATAGCCGGTGCGCATGGCCTTGTAGGCACCCTTCATGCCCACTGTGCCCATGTAGATATGACCACAGATCAGCGCCATCATCCAGATGGCCAGAGTGGCGTGGATCATGTGGGCGATCTGCATGTCGCCACGCACGTCACCAAAGCCGGGGATGAGTTTGTCGAGCACCAGGCCAGTGGCCACCACAAAGATGCCGGGGATGGTGATGCCCCACCAGAACAGGCCCTTCTCGCCCGCATTGAAGCGGTGTGAGGGCACCTCGTGATTGCCCTTGCCCAGCATGCCGCCGCCCTTGGCCAACCAGACAAAGTCAGCGCGGTTGGCGATGTTGTCCTTGATGAAGGTAAGAATGATCACCAGCAGCGACACGGCAAACAACGGACCCACAAAGTTGTGAACGTTCTTGAGCGCATAGGTCAACCAGCCAAACAGCGTGGTCCCCAGGATGGGCAACAGGAAGAACTTGCCAAACGCCATCACGATGCCGGAGATGGCCAGCGCGACGAATGCAAACGCATTGGCCCAGTGGGCCGCGCGCTCGAACGGGGTGAAACGCTCGATACGGCGGGGGCCGGTGCCGTCGGGATGCTCATGCCCCAGCGGGCCTTTCACAAAGTAGAAGATGCCCAAAGCCAGCAACACGATGGCAAACAGCGCCGCACCGTAGGGGATGATCCAGTGGTTGCGCACTTGCCGCCACGCCTCGCCCGCATTGGTGTAGCGCGAGCCGGGGTACTGCACAAAGCGCTGGATCAGGTTGCCCGCCTCGGGCGCCTGGGTCACAGGCAAGCTGCTGTAGCCTGTCACGCCCTGCCCCACCTGGCGCCACATGGGCGCGTTGTTGCCGGGCTGCACCTTCATGCGCTCGCCATTGGTCTGTTCCGAGTATTTGGGATCAGCGCTGGCGTCGGGTTTGACCTGAAAGATATTCTGGCTTTGTACGCCTCCCACCGCAGCCGGTGCAGCCGTGGCTGCAGGAGCTGCCGCCGATGCGTCGGGCGCAGCAGGCGGCGTCTGGGCGCCAGCCAGCCCACAGGCCAGGCTGGCCGCCAAGGCCATGGACCACACGATGTATTTCATGGTGGACCTCACTTCGCCTGGGTGCGGGTGTATTCGTTCTGGCCGTACTGCTGGCGCGCTTTCAACTGCGCTTCCCAACTGGTTTTGTCGCCGGCTTTCCAGCCAGGCTGCGTGAAGTTGCTGCCGGTGCCGGCGTAAGACGGGGCATCGCTGCGGATGCCCGCGCCGGTCTGCGGTTTCTCGCCGCAGCCCGTCAATGCCAGGGCGGCCACCGCAGCGACCAAGGTCATGTGTATGGTGCGCTGCATCATGACTTGCCTCCTGCAGGCTGACCTGCCTGTTGTGAGCCGTAGGCCGTGCCCCAGCCCCACACTTCGGCGCCCTTGCCACGCTGCACCACGCGGTTGCGGAAGATATCCGCCACCACATCGCCGTCACCGGCCAGCAGGGCTTTGGTAGAACACATTTCTGCGCAGGCGGGCAGCTTGCCTTCGGCCAGGCGATTGCGGCCGTATTTTTCAAACTCGGCCTGGCTGCCATGGGTTTCAGGACCACCGGCGCAGAAGGTGCACTTGTCCATCTTGCCGCGCACACCAAAGGTGCCGGACGATGGGAACTGCGGCGCGCCAAACGGGCAGGCATAACTGCAGTAGCCGCAGCCAATGCACACGTCCTTGTCGTGCAACACCACACCCTCTTCGGTGCGGTAGAAGCAGTTGACGGGGCAGACCGCCATGCAAGGTGCGTCGCTGCAGTGCATGCAGGCCACCGAGATGGACTTTTCACCCGGCACACCGTCGTTCAGGGTGACCACGCGGCGGCGGTTCACGCCCCACGGTACTTCGTGTTCGTTCTTGCAGGCGGTCACGCAGCCGTTGCATTCGATGCAGCGCTCTGCGTCACAGATGAATTTCATTCGTGCCATGTGTGTCTCCTTGCGTGGCGCGATCAGGCGCGTTCCACGTTGCAGATCGTGGTCTTGGTTTCTTGCATCATGGTCACGCTGTCGTAGCCATAGGTGGTGGCCGTGTTGACGGCTTCACCGCGCACCACAGGTGCCGCACCCTTGGGGTAGTACGCCAGCATGTCCGCCCCTTGCCAGCGGCCCGAGAAGTGGAACGGCATCCACACAGTATCGGGTGCCACGCGCTCGGTAACGAGTGCTTGCACGTTGATGCGGGCACCGGTGGGAGAACTGAGCCATACGCGCTCGCCGTTGCGGATGCCCCGGTCGGCGGCCGTCTTGGGGTTGATCTCGACGAACGACTCCTGCTGCAGCTCCGCCAGCCAGGGGTTGGAGCGGGTTTCCTCGCCGCCGCCTTCGTACTCCACGAGACGACCCGAGCTCATGATGAGCGGGAATTTCTCGTGCACCTTGTCGGCCACGTTTTTCTCCTGCACGCTCTTGTACAGGGTAGGCAGGCGCCAGAAGGCCTTCTTGTCGTCGTGGGTCGGATACTTGGCCATGAGGTCAGGACGCGTGCCATACAGAGGCTCACGGTGCTGCGGAATGGCGTCCGGGAAGTTCCACACCACAGCGCGCGCCTTGGCATTGCCGAATGGATGGCAACCGTGCTTGAGGGCCACCCGAATGATCGCGCCCGTGGGGTCGGTCTTCCAGTTCTTGCCCTCGGCCTTGGCCTTTTCGGCATCGCTCAGATCGTCCCACCAGCCTAGCTTCTTGAGCAGCACGTGGTCGAACTCGGGGTAGCCCGTGGTGATCTCGCTGCCCACCGAATGGGAGCCGTCCTCTGCCAGCAGGTTGACGCCATCCTTTTCCACGCCGAAGTTGGCGCGGAAGTTGCCGCCGCCTTCCATCACATGCTTGGAGGTGTCGTACAGATTGGGCGAGCCTGGGTGCTTGAGCTCCGGCGTGCCATAGCAGGGCCATGGCAGGCCAAAATAGTCGCCGCCAAAGTCGTAACCAGTCTCCTTGTCCTTGCCCCCCTTGGCCTTCAGGGTCTTCACGTCGAACAGGTGCATGTTCTTCATGTGGGCCTTCAGGCGCTCAGGGCTCTGGCCGGTGTAGCCAATGGTCCAGACCGACTTGTTGATCTCGCGCAGGATGTCCTCGGGCACGGGCTCGTCCATGCCCTTGACCTTCTGCATCTTGTAGTTCTTGGAGAGCTCGGCGGCAAAGCCCAGCTTTTCGGCGAACTGGTGCATGATCATGTGATCGGAGCGGCTCTCCCACAGCGGCTCGATCACTTTTTCGCGCCACTGCAGCGACCGGTTGGATGCCGTGCACGAACCACTGGTCTCGAACTGCGTGGCGGCGGGCAGCAGATACACCGCACGGTTGGGATTCAAATCTTCGGCCTTGCCTGGCATGGCAGCCATCGCGGCGGTGGCGGACGGATAAGGATCCACCACCACCAGCAGGTCCAGCTTGTCCATGGCGCGCTTCATCTCCAGACCACGGGTCTGCGAGTTGGGCGCATGGCCCCAGAAGAACACGCCGCGCAAATTGGAGTCCTGGTCGATCAGCTCGTTGTTCTCTAGCACACCATCAATCCAGCGCGACACGGTGATGCCGTTCTTGGTCATCATCGCGGGCGACGCATACTGCTTCTTGATCCACTCGAAGTCCACTCCCCACACAGCGGCGAAGTGCTTCCACGAGCCTTCGGCCAGGCCGTAGTAGCCAGGCAGCGAGTCTGGGTTGGGACCCACGTCGGTTGCGCCCTGCACGTTGTCGTGGCCGCGGAAGATGTTGGTGCCGCCACCGCTCTTGCCCACGTTGCCCAAAGCCAGCTGCAAGATGCACGATGCACGCACGATGGCATTGCCGATGGTGTGCTGCGTCTGGCCCATGCACCACACGATGGTGCCAGGGTTGTTCTCGTGCAGCATCTTGGCGACCTTGAAAACCTGGTCTTCCTTGACGCCACAAGCCTCTTCCACCTTGTCGGGCGTCCACTTGGCCAGCACTTCGTCGCGCACCTTGTCCATACCATAGACACGGTCGTTGATGTACTTCTTGTCTTCCCAGCCGTTCTTGAAGATGTGGTACAGCACACCAAACAGGAAGGGAATGTCGGTACCGGAGCGGATGCGCACGTACTCGTCCGCCTTGGCGGCCGTGCGGGTGAAGCGCGGATCCACCACGATCATCTTGCAGCCGGTTTCCTTGGCGTGCAGCATGTGCAGCATGGACACCGGATGCGCTTCGGCCGCGTTGGAGCCGATGTACAGAGCGACCTTGCTGTTTTGCATGTCGTTGTACGAATTGGTCATGGCGCCATAGCCCCATGTATTGGCCACACCCGCCACCGTGGTGGAGTGGCAGATACGCGCCTGGTGGTCGCAGTTGTTGGTACCCCAGAAGCTCACGAACTTGCGCAGCAGATAGGCCTGCTCGTTGTTGTGCTTGGACGAACCCACAAAGTACACGCTGTCAGGACCGCTGGCCTTGCGCAGCTCCTGCATCTTGGCCGTGATTTCGTTCAGGGCCGTGTCCCAGCTGATGCGCTCGTATTTGCCGTTGACCAGCTTCATGGGATAACGCAGGCGGTACTCGCCATGACCGTGCTCGCGCAGCGCTGCGCCCTTGGCGCAGTGGGCACCCAGGTTGATGGGCGAGTCAAACACCGCCTCCTGGCGCACCCACACGCCGTTCTCGACCACGGCATCGACCGCGCAGCCCACCGAGCAGTGGGTGCACACCGTACGGCGCACTTCGATCTTGCTGTCGCCGATGCCGACCTTGGCACCTTCGGCAGCGTTGGATTTCTTGACCAGCGTGAGCTGCGACGCCGCGATACCGACGCCCACTCCAAGGCCAGAGCGGCGCAGGAACGAGCGACGGTCCATGGTGGGCAGGGCCTGCGACAGGCCACGGCGCAGGCTGTGCACAAAAGGCGATGCAGAGCCGTTGCCCTGCACAGAATGAGAAGACTTCTTGGTTAGCAACATGGCGTGCCCCGATGTCAAAGTTGGGTGGTCTTGTAGTACTGCTTCACGCGGGCAGACAGGTGGTAGCCACCGCCCTTTTCGGGTGCGACGCGCGCGGGCTCGGACACCACGGCATCGGACGGCGCGACATGGGGGAGTGCCACCACGGCTGCTGCAGCAGCCCCTACGGTGGCGGCGCCGGAAAAGAAGCTCCGGCGGGAGGAATTTGGCTGGCTGTTCTGCATGCTTGTCTCCAGAAAGGCTGGCAGCTATGAAACGGAATTCATACAGTCTATGTCAGTGTGTAAAAACCCGCCATCGGGCTTTACAACTCCCAGTAACACACTCATCTTTTGTAGCGGCATATCGAGGGTTTACGAGCATCTGGAGGGATCAATCCAACATGTCGAAGCCCTGGGTCTCCACCGACACAAAGGCCCGCGTGAAGTGCGCCACAGCCGCATAAAACCGTGCTTGCGGCTGTGCGGCCAAGGCATCGCAGAGCTGAAGAACCCAGGGCTGCAGATGCGTTGAAAAAAATTCACGCTGCGATGTCAGGTTGCAGACAGCTACATCGTCTCCAGCGATCAGGTAGCGCATGACCTCCAGCAGGTAGGCCACATGGTCCTCGGTCTCGGGCATGGTCTCGTCCCGCGCCAGGCCCAGCTGCTGCAGATCGGTACGCAGACGCGCCAGCGGCTTCTCGTTGAGAAACCCGCTGAGGTAGTGCGAGCCATACAAAAACACCTCGGGCTTGCCCACACCACCAAAGAGCCGGTCAAACTCCTGCGCAATGGCAGCATCGCTGAGCGCACGCGACGCCGCCACCAGTTGCTGCCAGGGCTCCTGCAAAAAGCCGCCATCGGCAGGCGCCTCCGTCACTGCCACCCGCAAGGCCGACAGCAGCTCCGGGCTGGGCGCTGCGTAGTACAGCTGCGACAACAAGCCATACAGCTCGGCGCGGGCGGTTTCTTCATCGAGCGCAGAGCTGCCGCCCAGGGGGGTCAAGGTGGATGGAGCGCTCACAGGTCGGTCACTTTCGTCTCATTTTGTGCGGAATACAGGTCAATCACGCGGCAATCACTGCACATCTTCAGCCGCTCCAGCGCCTCGCCCTGGAACATGGGGTGGCCCGACAGTTTGCCCAGCATGGCCTCGATGGCTTTCACCGTGCCAAAGGGTTTGCTGCAGCGCACACAGGCCCAGGGCTTGGCCTCGTTGAGCACACGCAGCTGTGCACGCTCGGGCGTGAGCAGCAGGCGCGGCTGCAGGGTGATGGCGTCTTCGGGGCAGGTAGTGGCGCACAGGCCACACTGCACGCAGTTCTTTTCGATGAAGCGCAGCTGCGGCATCTGCGGGTTGTCCTGCAGCGCACTGGCGGGGCAGGCGCTCACGCAGCTCAGGCACAGGGTGCAGCGATCTTTGTTGACTTCAATCGTGCCCAGCGGCGACCCCACGGCAGGCAGAGCAATGGCCGCAGGCCGCTCGTCTACGGGCATCGGGGCCTGCTCGATCAGGTGGTCGAGTGCCATCTCCAGCGTGCTGCGCTTCTCTTGGGCCACCGCAAAGCGTGCAGCCACGGCCGGGGTCTTCTGGCGCGTCTGGCCCAGGGTCTGCAGTGCAGCATCCAGCGCGGTGGGGTGGTTGGCACGCAGCAACTGCACATGGGTGCCGGTGTAGCCCAGGCCGCGCAGGATGGCCTGCGCCACGTCCATTTGCGCCTGCAGGCCTTCGAGGTACTGCGGCGCTTCTTCATCGGTACTCAACACCACCACCTGCGATGCACCATAGGCCATGGCGCTGAGCCACAGGTCCACCCCCGTGCTGGCCGTATGCCACAGCGCCACCGGGATCACGTTGGCCGGCACGCCGTGCGCCAGCTTCAGCTGAGCAGCACGGCCCAGTTCTTCCACCAGCGCCTGGCCGCGCTCCTGGCTGTGCAGCAGCAATACCGCATCCTTGCCGCCGGCGGCGGTGTAGGTGGACAGCAGCGTCTTGAGCTTGGTGCCCTGCTCCGTCGCACTGGGGTAGGCATAGGTCAGTGCGCCCGTGGGGCACACGGTGGTGCAGGCGCCACAGCCCACACACAGGTTGGGGTTCACCTTGATTTGCTGGCGGCCCTTATCGCTGCTGATGGCCTCGGCCGAGCAGATGTCCACGCAGGCATTGCAGCCCACGGTTTCGTTGCGGCTGTGGGCGCAGAGCTTTTGTTTGTAGACAAAAAACTTGGGTTTCTCGAACTCGCCCACCAGCTCGCGCAGCTTGAGCAGCGTGCCCAGGTCCCGCCCGTCCCAGCGCAGGTAACCCTGCGGCAGCGCGTGCTGCAGGAAGGTGGGCGTGGCAGTGGATGAACGCAGGTCCAGCACCAGGTCAAAACGCTCGGTCTGCGCCGTGGTATCTCGGGTGAAGTCGATGGCGCCCGCCACCTGGCACACCTTCACGCAGGCGCGGTGCGACTGGCAGGCGGTCAGGTCGATCTGGTAATCCAGGCCAATCGCGTTTTCAGGACAGGCCGCCACGCAGGCGTTGCAGCGCGTGCACAGGTCCAGGTCGATGGGGTTGTCGGCCGCCCATTGCAGCTCAAACGCACCCAGCCAGCCGGTGAGGCCCGTGATGCGGCCACCCAGCACCGGATAGCGCCGTGCCTGCGCGCCACCGGCATTGCCAGGGCCTTGGGTGAACAGCGTCACATCCAGCACATCCGAAACCAGGGCGGCCGCCTGCTCGGCCTGGTCGAGCGGTCCGATGATCAGCAAGCGGCCCGTGCTTTTGTAGGTGACCGTGGGTACGGGCGGAGGGTCGGGCAGCCGGGCGGCCGCCAGCAGCGCGGCGATCTTGGGGCTGGCCTTGGCAGCATCGCGGCTCCAGCCTCCGGTTTCGCGGATGTTCACAAACCGGATGGGCGACACCGCGCCCTCGGTCTGCTGGCCCAGGTCGCCAAACAGGCGCTGCTCCTGGGTGCAGGCCACCACCACGTCCTGCCCGGACTGGATGGCCTTTTGGAACGCCCCCGCGTCGCGCCGGCACAGGGTGGAGTGAAGGGTCAGGTCTTCATGCAGCGCCTCGCCCAACGCCTTGGCGTTGAGGGGCATCGTCTGGTTGCAGTCGCAGATGAGCGTCGTGGTCATTGTGGGTATGGCTGGCTGGCGTGACCACCGCATCCTGGGCAGAGCGTGGGGCCACCTCAGGCTCGCTAGAGGGAACGCTAGGAACAGCGTTGCATGCCTGGGACTGTGCCACGTCTGCGGGGCTTTGCGCCTCCGCATCATCCCGAGGCTGACTGTCCGGCGGGGATATTGCGGCCGCAGGGGCCGCGTCCGGCGCAGCATCACCTGGCAAACCCTGCGCAGGGGTCGCGGCCTTTTTCTCGTGGTCAAAAAAGCCCAGTGCATGCGCACTGGCCATCTTGCGCAGCATGCCTGCAGGCAGCGGGTCGGGCTGGGTGTAGTCGCCGATGTAGATGTCCAGGCCATCCATCACATTGAAGTGCGGGTCGGCAAACAGCTTTTTCATGGCCAGATTGCGCACCTCAGGCGACACGGCACGGGCCACAAACGGTTTGAAGTCGGACGCGGGCGTGAGCGCCTCAGCATCCGCCAATGTGGGCGGCGGTGGCACCTCCGGGGCAGGGACAGCAGGGGCTGCAGGCGCGACGGGCGCAGCCACAGCGGCCACCGGCGCGGGGGTTGCCACCTGGGGGG
>NZ_JBWKYJ010000069.1:0-25316 GCF_059423685.1 Acidovorax sp. GW460-11-11-14-LB4
GGGGCATCGTAACCCGCCCGGGATGCTCGTCCCCCACCCTGGCCGCATCCACTAGCATTCGCGCCTCAACCACAAGGAACAACCACATGGGATTCATGAACTGGCGTGTGAAAAGCGCCGATGTGTTGCAACAAGGCGGCGTGATCGCGCCGGACGAGCGGCTGCCCTGGCCGCAGACGGCGGTGATGGGCGTGCAGCATGTGATTGCGATGTTTGGCGCCACGGTGCTGGCGCCCATCCTGATGGGCTTTGACCCGAACGTGGCCATCCTGATGAGCGGTATCGGCACGCTGATCTTCTTCCTGGTCACCGGCGGCAAGGTGCCCAGCTACCTGGGCTCCAGCTTTGCGTTCATTGGCGTGGTGATTGCGGCCACAGGCTATGCGGGCCAAGGGGCCAATGCCAACATCGGCGTGGCGCTGGGCGGCATCATTGCGTGTGGCCTGGTCTACACGCTCATCGGAGCGCTGGTGCAGGCGATTGGCACGGGCTGGATCGAGCGCTTCATGCCGCCCGTGGTCACGGGCTCGGTGGTGGCGGTGATCGGGCTGAACCTCGCGGGCATTCCCATCAAGAACATGGCGGCCAGCAACTTTGACAGCTGGATGCAGGTGGTGACCTTTGTGAGCGTGGGCCTGGTGGCCGTGCTCACGCGCGGCATGGTGCAGCGCCTGTTGATCCTGGTCGGGCTGATCGTGGCCAGCATCATCTATGCAGTACTGACCAACGGCCTGGGCCTGGGCAAGCCCATGGACCTGACCGCACTGGCCAACGCTGCGTGGTTTGGTTTGCCCAACTTTGCGGCCCCGCAGTTCAGCGGCAATGCCATGCTGCTGATCGCGCCCGTGGCCATCATCCTGGTGGCCGAGAACCTGGGCCACGTGAAGGCCGTGACGGCCATGACCGGCCAGAACCTGGACCGCTACATGGGCCGCGCGTTCATCGGTGACGGCATTGCCACCATGGTCAGTGGCAGCGCAGGCGGCACGGGCGTGACCACCTATGCCGAGAACATCGGCGTGATGGCGGCGACCAAGATCTATTCCACCGCCGTGTTCCTGCTGGCGGGTGTGTTTGCGCTGGTGCTGGGCTTTTCCCCCAAGTTCGGCGCACTGATCCAGACCATTCCGCTGCCGGTGATGGGCGGCGTGTCCATCGTGGTGTTTGGCCTGATCGCGGTGGCGGGTGCCAAGATCTGGGTGGACAACAAGGTGGACTTTTCACAGAACAAGAACCTCATCGTGGCGGCCATCACCCTCATCCTGGGCACGGGCGACTTCACACTCAAGTTCGGCCAGTTCGCGCTGGGCGGCATCGGCACCGCCACGTTCGGAGCGATCCTGCTGTACGCGCTGCTCAACCGCAAAGCGGCGTAATCTGTGGATGTGGCCGGGCTGAACCGCATTTGTAAGGGTTAACCCTTAATTTGTAAGGAACGAAGGCTAGCATCCTGGGTTTTGTCCACAGGGCCATCCGCTCACCGGGCGGGTGGCCTTTTTCTTTTTGCGGAGTTTGTTCATGTCCCTGGCCGATCGGGTGCTGTACCCCGACTTTCTCTCCCGCACCATGACCGCCGACGAGGCGGCCGCCCTGATCCCTGCCGGTGCCCATGTGGGCATGAGCGGATTCACTGGCGCGGGCTACCCCAAGGCCGTGCCCGGCGCGCTGGCGCGCCGCATCGAAAGCCTGAACGCGCAGGGCCATGGCTTCAAGATCGGGCTGTGGACAGGCGCCAGCACCGCACCCGAATTGGACGGCGCGCTGGCCCAGGTAGACGGCATCGAGATGCGCCTGCCCTACCAGTCCGACCCCACGGTGCGCCGCCAGATCAATGCGGGGCAGATGCAGTACGTGGACATCCACCTGTCGCACGTGGCGCAGTTCGTGTGGTTCGGCTTTCTGGGCAAGCTGGATGTGGCGGTGGTCGAGGTGGCGGGCGTGTTGCCCGACGGGCGCCTGATCCCCTCGTCCTCGGTGGGCAACAACAAGACCTGGCTGGACCAGGCCGACAAGGTCATCCTGGAAGTGAATGCCTGGCACAACCCGCAGCTGGAGGGCATGCACGACATCTACTACGGCACCGATGTACCGCCGCACCGCAAGCCGATCCCCATGACACGGCCTGATGAGCGCATTGGCGAGCCCTACCTGCGCTGCGACCCGAGCAAGGTCATCGCCGTGGTGATGACCAACCAGCCCGACCGCAACAGCGTGTACGCCGCGCCCGATGACACCTCCAACCGCATCGCGGGCCACATCATCGACTTCCTGCAGCACGAGGTGAAAAAGGGCCGCCTGCCCAAAGACCTGCTGCCGCTGCAGTCGGGCGTGGGCAACATCGCCAACGCAGTGCTGGCAGGGCTGAACAACGGCCCGTTCGACAACCTCACGGCCTACACCGAGGTGCTGCAGGACGGCATGCTGGACATGCTGCGCTCGGGCAAGCTGGCCAGCGCCTCGGCCACTGCGCTGTCGCTGAGCCCTGCAGCCATGCAGGACTTCAACGACCGCATCGACTACTACAAGCAGCGCATCGTGCTGCGCCCGCAGGAGATCAGCAACCACCCAGAGCTGATCCGCCGCATGGGCCTGATCGCAATGAACGGCATGATCGAGGCCGACATCTATGGCAACGTGAACTCCACGCATGTGATGGGCTCGGCCATCATGAACGGCATCGGCGGATCGGGCGACTTTGCGCGCAATGCCTACCTGTCGATCTTCATGACGCCGTCGCTGGCCAAGAACGGCAGCATCTCGTGCATCGTGCCCATGGCCTCGCATGTGGACCACACCGAGCACGATGTGCAGATCCTCGTCACCGAACAAGGCCTGGCCGACCTGCGCGGCCATTCGCCCACACAGCGCGCCGAAATCATCATCGACCGCTGCGCGCATCCGGACTTCCGCCCCGCCCTGCACGACTATGTGGCCCGCGCCAAACGGGGCGCCGTGGGCCAGCACACGCCGCACCTGCTGAACGAGGCCTTGTCATGGCACCAGCGGTATGTGGAGACGGGCAGCATGCGCGCGCCAGCGGGCCCGGCGAGCGCGGCATAAGGGCGCAAGGGCCACAAAGGGCAAATTCGGCACAAGGGGACGCGGCGCGCGCCCCAGGCCCTGCCGGAGCCTTTGACAGCCAATTGCCAGCCTGCACAGATAAAATCAGGGTTAACCCTAGGTTTTTCGACCTCCCCCTGTCCACCCCCACCAGCCCCCATGCGGGGCTGGTGGCATTTTGTCTGCGAGTTTTTTGATGACCATGCAACGCCGTCAGTTCACCCAATCCCTCGTGGCCGCCAGCGCCGGCCTGCTGCTTGCCCCCTCGTCGCGCGCCGTGGGCGTGCAAGACCCCATGGACGCCAAGAGCGTGACCATTGGCTGCTCGCTGGGAACGACCGGCGCCCTGGCCAGCCTGGGCAAGGAACTCAAGCAGGGGCTGGACGCAGGCTTGGCCCAGGCCAACGCCAAGGGCATCCACGGCCGCGAGATCAAGCTGCTGGCCATGGACGACGGCTATGACGCCGCGCGCTCCGAAGACAACGTGCGCAAGCTGATTGCCGATGCCAACGTGGTGTCGCTGATCTCCTGCATGGGCACGGCCAACAACCAGCGCATCCTGCCGCTGGTGGACGAGGCGCAGATCCCCTACGTGGCCCCGCAAAGCGGCGCCACCTCGCTGCGCAAGGCCGAGTACCGCTCGGTGTTCCACGTGCGCGCCAGTTACACCGACGAGGCCCAGCGCCTGGCGCAAAAGCTGGTGTCCATGGGCATCACCGAGCTGGCCGTCGTGTACCAGGACACCGCCTTTGGCCGCGAGTTTCTGGCCGATGTGACCAAGGCCATGGCGGCCGCCAAGCAGCCCGCGCCCAAGGCTTTCAAGCTCGACGCCCAAGGCGCCCAAGTGGCCGACGTGGTGGGCAAGGCCGTGGCCGCCAAGCCCAATGCGGTGCTGCTGGGCACGGCGGGCGACATCACCGCCACGCTGGTCAACGAGTTCAAGAAAGTGTCGCCCAGCACGCCGCTGGCCGCCACCAGCGTGGCGCTGTCGGGCGACAACCTGCGCCAACTCGGTGGCAAGGCCTCGGGCATTGCGCTGTCGATGGTGCTGCCCGACGCGGCCCGCACCAGCTATGCCGTGGTGCGCGACTACCAGAAGGCCATGCGCGCACTGGGCTACCAGGAGTTCTCGGCCCGCAGCTTTGAAGGCTATGTGAACGCCCGCGTGCTGGCCGAGGGCCTGGAGCGCGCCGGCCGCGACCTGACCCGCGCCAAGCTGCGCAACGCCCTCGCAGGCATCCGCAGCAACGACCTGGGTGGCCTGTCCATCGACTACGCCAGCGGCGCGCCGTATGTGGGCTCGCGTTTTCTGGACCTGGGGGTGATGGGCGCCAACGGAAAGTTTGTGGGCTGAGGCTAGGAGCCTGTCGGACTTGGAGCGTCGATAGCGAGAATCGGCCCCAGCGAGGACAGTTTTTGCCGGATTTGCAGACCCATAGCCCAGCTATGGGGCAAAAAGACGGTAAAAATGGACCGCTGCGGCCGATTTGCAGCCGACGACTTCCAAGTCGGACAGGCTCCTAGGCACCTGCGGCACAGGGCGGGACCACAGGCATTGGCACAATCAGCGGCTTGCACTGACTTGGCCCTGCCCCGTGACCACCATGCCCATCTGGAAAAAACCCATCGACCTGGCCCTGCTGAAGGCCGCCAACCGCAACACCGCCGTAGAGCACCTGGGCATTGAGTTTGTCGAGGTGGGTGACGACTTTCTGCGCGCCCGCGTGCCGGTAGACCACCGCACCATCCAGCCCTTTGGCCTGCTGCACGGCGGTGTCAGCGTGGTGCTGGCCGAGTCCATGGGCTCCACCGGCGCCTACTACACCCTGCCGGAGGGCTACCGCGCCGTGGGCCTGGACATCAACGCCAACCACCTGCGCTCTGCCACCAGCGGCTGGGTGACCGGCACGGCAAAGCCGGTGCACATCGGCCGCACCACGCACGTGTGGCACATTGATCTGCACAACGAAGCGGGTGAGCTGACCTGTGTGTCGCGGCTGACGATGGCGATCCTCGCACCCCGCTAGTGGGCATCCCCCTGGGGCGCTTCGCGCCTTCTCCCTTCTCTCGCATCGCTAGCGCGATCCGGGATGGGGGACACCGCCAGCGCGGCGGGGCGGCCCTTGCGCGGCGTCCTGGCCTTGGGACGCGCCCGTGGCAAAGGCTGGGGGGTGTTTTTGATGAAATCGGCCCCAAGCGCTAGAAGAATATGCGCTGGTAGCTATCTATTCTGTAGCGTTTTGCTGGGCCAGGCGCTCGCTTTTCCAGTACACGTCATCACCGCCATCCATGCGGTTGAGCACGCGGGCGAGCACGAACATCAGGTCGGAGAGGCGGTTGAGGTACTGGCGCGGCGCGTCGTTCAGCGCCTCTTCGTTGCCCAGGGCGACCACGGCGCGTTCGGCGCGGCGGGCCACGGTCCGGCACACGTGGGCCTGTGACGCGGCGCGGGTGCCCGCGGGCAGGATGAACTCCTGCAGGCGCGGCAGCGCGGCGTTGTGGTGGGCCAGGGCTTGGTCCAATGCCAGCACTGCTTCCGCCTTGAGCAATTCAAAGCCCGGGATCGACAGCTCGCCTCCCAGGTTGAACAACTGGTGCTGCACCTCGACCAGCAAGGTGCGGACTTCATCGGGCAACGGCTCGCACAGCAACAGGCCGATGTGCGAGTTGAGTTCATCCACATCCCCCATGGCGTGAATGCGCAAGCTGTTCTTGGAGACACGCTGGTTGTTGCCCAGGCCGGTGGTGCCTGCGTCGCCGGTGCGGGTTGCGATTTCTGTGAGTCGGTTGCCCATGGGGAGCCTTGATGAGGAAACGGGAGGATGGATGCCATCTTCTGCGCGGCACAAGCCACCGCAGTGAATCTGCCCCGAATTCTCCGCCACCGCCACGCGGGTGCAAGCGTTTCGCCTCCAATCCCCTACGCACTGCGCACTGAGCACAGACTGCCCACCACCCGCAGCTGCCCGCTACGCGAACCCACGCCCTGTGGCACACAGCATGGTGCGCCACAGGGCGACGGCGCAGCGCTATGAAGGCGCTGCGTACGGCGAGATCAATGCGCAGCGGGGGCGCGGTTGAGCTTGTCGATGTCGGCTGTGGATACGCCAGCGTTGGTGGGCTTCATGGTGTCCCATGCATGTGCGTGGTAGGTGTCCCACTCCTGGCGCGACACCATGCCGTCGCCGTTGGTGTCCATCAGGCGCGCATTGACGCGTGCATCGGCCTTGGCTGCGGCCTTGCCGCCTGAAGCGCTGGGGTTGATCTCGGCCACCGGAGCCGCACGTCCGTCGCCAGCTGCGGGGTTGGCAGGCATGGCGCTGCTGTTGGCGCTGCGCGTGTCCACCTTGTTTTGTGCCTTTGACGCCGCCGCACCACCGGATGCAGAAGGGTTCACCTCGGACGGAGGGCGCGCATTGCTGTTGGCGGGGGCCTGGGCCAGCGCAGCGGTGCATGCCAATGCGGCCAGAGCGGCGAAGACGGTTTGCTTTTGCATGGAGAACTCCTTCAGAAAAACGTGCGATCAAGCGAAATGCTTGGATGCATTGTTTTGCCGCACCCCGCCCCCGCTTGTAGGACGTTCACGGGCCTGCAGGTCAGGCCAAGCGCCTGAGCATGTGGGGTGTGAACGCGTACCAGGGGACGCTTGCGTCTGGCTACAAACTGTGCGGACATCTACACACAACAGGCGTGCCGCGTTACACCGCGCTGGCAAATGTAGAGTGAGGCAACAGCAGGCAAGAGTGCTGGCGCGGCACGCTTTGCTGCGGTGCAATGCAACCCTGTTCAACTTCCAAGGAGCCAGGCTCACCATGAAAGCACTGCAACGACGCCACTACTCGTTCGACACACGCAGCGTGATGCTCTTCGCCGCCCTCTCTCTGGGTGGTGTGGGTGCCTTGCAGGCACAGACGTCCTCCTCTTCCTCTCCTCCCCAATTTGGCCCCGCAAGCAAGAGCACCGCACAGTCAGGCTCGCCTTTTTCTGTGGGGCCCAGCAGTGGCGGCGTCTCCACCGCAGCGGCCGCCGCATTTGACAAGGCCGACACCAACAAGGACGGTCAGCTGAGCGCCCAAGAGGCCGCCACGCTACCAGCCATCAGCCAACGTTTCAAGGAACTCGATACCGACAAGAACGGATCTCTGTCCCGCGCCGAGTTCGACAAGGGGGTGCAGTCCTGACCCTGCACACCGCTTAACTGTCCTGAGCCAGAGGCCGGGGTAGGCGCAACTACCAATACGCAAAGCCTGCCCGCGCTGGAACTCCAGGGCGTGGGCAGGCCTTTGTGCGTACAAGCAGCAGCAAATGAATTTCAGTCGTGCAACGATGACAAAAACTGCTGCAGCTCAGGCGTCTGCGGACTTCCAAACAGCTGGGCAGGCGTGCCCTGCTCATGCACCCGCCCTTGGTGCATGAAGATCACACGGTCGCTCACCTTGCGGGCGAACGCCATCTCGTGCGTGACCATCATCAGCGTCATGCCTTCTTGCGCCAGCGATTCGACCACGCGCAGCACCTCACCCACCAGTTCAGGGTCCAGCGCCGAGGTGATCTCGTCACACAGGAGCACCTGCGGCTCCATGGCCAGTGCGCGCGCAATGGCCACGCGCTGCTGCTGGCCGCCCGAGAGCTGGTCGGGCATGGCGTCAAACTTTTCGCCCAACCCCACGCGCGCCAAAAGCTGCCGCGCCTGCGCCTCGGCGGTTTTGGCATCGCGCGCCTTCACCAGCGTGGGCGCCAGCATGATGTTGCGGCCCACAGAGAGGTGCGGAAACAGATTGAAGCTCTGGAAGATCATGCCCACCTGCTGGCGCAGCGCGCGCATGGTGGCGGGGCTGTCGTGCAGCAGCTTCTGGCCGTTGACGCTGAGGGCGCCTTCCTGGAACTCCTCCAGCCCATTCACGCAGCGCAGCAACGTGCTCTTGCCCGAGCCACTCTTGCCGATGATGGCGATGACCTCGCCGCGCTGCACTTTCAGGTCAATGCCCTTGAGCACTTCGTTGCTGCCATAGGACTTGCGCAGCGCAGTGATGTCCACAATGGGCGGCTCACCCACCACGATGCCGTCGTGCGCAGGGGTGGGTTTGGTTGCGGAGGCTTCAGCGGCGATGGCCATGGAGTTTCCTTTCAAGGGACTGCGCCACCAGGCTCACCGGGAAGCACAAAACAAAATACAGCAGCGCTACGCAGGCGTAGACGAGGAAGGGCTTGTAGGTGGCGTTGGAGATCATGCTGCCCGCCTTGGTCAGCTCCACAAAGCCGATGACCGAAGCCAGCGCCGTGCCCTTGATCACCTGCACCAGAAAGCCCACCGTGGGCGGCACCGCGATGCGCAGCGCCTGCGGCAGCACCACGTGGCGCAGCTGCTCGCCAAAGTTGAGCGCCAGGCTCTGCGCCGCCTCCCACTGCCCCTTGGGGATGGAGGCCACACAGCCGCGCCAGATCTCTGTGAGGTAGGCACTGGTGTAGAGCGTGAGCGCCACCGCAGCAGCCGTCCACGGCGAGGTCTTGATACCGAACAGCGCAATGCCGAAGTAGGCCAGGAACAGCTGCATCAGCAGCGGCGTGCCCTGGAACACCTGCACATAAGCGCCCACGGCGCGGTCCACGCCACGCACTTTGGACAGGCGCAGCACCAGCAGCACCAGGCCCACCAGGCCACCACCGATGAAGGCGATGAGGGACAGGGACACCGTCCAGCGCGCTGCCAGCAGCAGGTTGCGCAGGATGTCCCACAGGGAAAATTCAACCATCTCGATTTACCTCCCCACCAAGAATCGGGCGCCCACCCACATCAGCAGGCGGCGGGTGAGCATGGACAGCACCAGGTACACGGCAGTGGCCAGGATGAAGGCCTCGAAAGCGCGGAAGGTGTTGCTGGAGATCAGGTTGGCGGCGTAGCTCAGCTCGGGCGTGGAGATCTGCCCGCACACGGCCGAGCCCAGCATCACGATGATGATCTGGCTGACCATGGCGGGCCACACCTTTTGCAGCGCGGGCGGCAGCACCACGCGCCGGAAGGTCTGGCCCGGCGTCAGCGCCAGACTGTGCGCGGCTTCGATCTGGCCGCGTGGCGTGGCCTCGATGCCTGCGCGGATGATCTCGGCGGAATACGCGCCCAGGTTGATCACCATGGCCAGCACCGATGCAAACTCGGGTGAGAGCTTGAGCCCCAGCGCGGGCAGCCCGAAGAACAGGAAGAACAGCTGCACGATGAAAGGCGTGTTGCGCACCAGCTCCACATAGCTGGCCACGGCCCAGCGCAGCGCAGTGGGCCGGTGGCCCAGGTTGCGCGCACGCGCCCAGGCGCAGACCGTGCCCAGCAGCAGGCCCAGCACGGTGCCCACAATGGTGAGGGCTATGGTCCAGACCACGCCGCGCACCAGCAATGGCCAGGACGCGAGGACAGCAGAAAAATCGAGCGCAATCAGCATGCTTGTGCCCTGCGCCGCTTGTCGCGCCACAGGCCCTTGGGTTTCAGCAGTTCATCCGGTGCGCCGCATCACAGGGGCAGGTCGCCCGCAGGGCGGCCCAGCCACTTGTTCGACAGCTTGTCGATGTCGCCCGACTTGCGCGCCTCGGCAATGATTTCGTTCACGCGCAGGCGCAGCTTGTCTTCGCCCTTGGCCACGCCGATGAAGTTGGGGCTGTCCTTGAGCAGCAGCTTGTATTCGGTGGCCAGGTTGGGGTTCTTGACCATGATGGTGCCCGCCGTCGATGCACTGGTGGCAATGGCCTGCGTCTGGCCCGACACAAAGGCCGCAATGCTGGCCGCGTGGTCTTCAAAGCGCTTCACGTCCACGCCGGGGGGCGCAACCTTAGCCAGTTCCTGGTCTTCCATCGCGCCGCGCGTCACGGCCACGGTCTTGCCCGCCAGATCGGCAAAGCTCTTGATGCTCAGGCTCTTGCTCGCAAACACGGCCTGGAAGAACGGTGCGTAGGCGGCAGTGAAATCGATCACCTTCTCGCGCTCGGGGTTTTTGCCCAGCGTGGAGATCACGAGGTCAGCCTTCTGCGTTTGCAGGTAGGGGATGCGGTTGGCGCTGGTCACTGGGATCAGCTCGACCTTCACGCCCAGCTTGGTGCCGATGTAGTTGGCCATCTCCACGTCCAGCCCCTGGGGTTTGAGGTCCGTGCCGACAAAGCCGTAGGGCGGGTAGTCGGTGGGAATGGCGATCTTGATTTCCTTGGCCTTGAGGATGTTGTCCAGAGCGTTCTGCGCGTGGGCTGCAGGTGCCATCAGGGCCGCTGCGAGGCCGGTGGCGGCAAGCACGCCCAGGGTCAGGCGGCGGGTGGACGAAGTGACGGTGCGGACGGTGGTCATAGCAGGGCTCCTAGGTAGGTGGATGCGTCGGCAGGTGCGTCTGGGTCAGACGCTGGGGGGATGGAACTCTTGGCAGCGCGGGGCTTGCGCGCGCGGGCTGTTGGGATGGCTGGTGCAGGGCTCTTGCTCACCGGCGCCAGGGCGTCGCGCAACCCGGCCAGCGGGTCGCTGCTGGCCTGCAGGCGCAGGGCCGACTGTACGGTGCCGATGTGCTCGGACATGAGTGCCTCGGCGCCGGCAATGTCGCCCGCCTCCAGCGCCTCGACGATGCGCACATGGTCGGCACAGCTCTGCGCGGCATCGTGCGACGACTGGTAGAGCATGGCGATGAGCGTGGTGCGCGCCGTGAAGTCACGCAGCGTGTCGGCCAGCAGGCTGTTGCCCAGGCATTCGGCCAGGCACACGTGGAAGTCGCCCAGCAGAAAGCTGCGCATGCCCACATCGGCGCCTGCCAGCGCGGCTTTTTCGCGCTGCAGGTGGCTTTTGAGCTGGCGCAGCGCCGCCTTGTCCACCACCTTGAGCTGGTGCAGCAAACCCAGTTCGATCACGCGGCGCGCCTCGAAGGCCTCGCGCGCTTCGTCCTGCGACGGCTCGATCACATACCAGCCGCGCCGGGCACTGACAGTGACGATGCCCCGCGTGGCCAGCCGCGTGAGCGCCTCGCGCACGATGGTGCGGCTGCAGTCGAACAGCATGGCCAGCTGCTGCTCGCCCAGGCGGGAGCCGGGCGCGAGCTTTTGCGCCATCACGGCTTCGATGATGCGGTTGCTGATCTCGGTGGCAGTGGTCATTGCCTGCGGTATCGCAGGTTCCGTGCCAACTGGTATACAAGCTGAATGCACCAGCCTGGCGCACGAAGGCTGTGCACCATGGGGGCGGACTGCCCCGCAACGATGCGCAGGGCTGCGCTAGACCGACCCAAAAGGATGCTGGTGCATGGATGTGGTGCAGGCGTTGGCGGGCCGCTATCTACGTGCGGCGCCCCAACGGCCGCAGAACGCTATCGCCTTTGCCTGGAGGGAAACAACAAAGCCCTCAGGGCCAGCAAGCCGTTATGCGAGCCCGGCCAGACGCAAGACCCAGGACAACACCAGCCCGCCGCCCACTGCTGCCAGCACCGCCGGGTGCCACCACGGCCAGCGCACCACGCGGCGGCGGCCCTGGGCGCCTTCGACCACCGCCTGGCCCGCCAGCAGCACGAGCCACAGCAGCAGCACCAGTGCGCCCGGGTTGGCGGCCCAGGCGGCTGCCCAATCGCCTTGGACCAAGGCCGCACAGGCGTGCGTGCCGCCGCACAGCGGGCAGGGCATGCCCGTCAGCGCGCGAAACCCGCAACCTAGGCCCAGCCCGCCCTGCCCCAGCCACCAGGGCGTGGCGGCCATGGCCAGGGGCCAGCCCAGGCCCAACGCCAGCCGCAGCCGCCGCGCGCTCCCACTCAGCGGCTGCCAGACGGGCGGTCTGCCCAGCGGCACCACAGCGGGGCCGGGGTCAGAGGGGAGGCAGTGCCACCGGTTCATCGCCCACCAGCTGGCGTGCCATGTAGTAGGAGCCGATGGTGGACAGCGGCAACGTCAGCAGCGCACCCACCCAGCACAGCAGGAAACCCAGCGAGCCCACGATGCCCAGCACCAGCGAACAGAAGAAGGCCGAGCCGAGGTTCTTGGTCACGATGCTCCAGGCCTGGCTGAAAGCGGCGACGCCATCGCGCTCTCCGCGCGCCACCAGGAACAGCGCCACCGGGGGCAGCGCCATGACCAGCAGGCCAGGGATGAAACACAGCATGAAGCCCAGCGACACCACCAGCGAACTGATGAGCCCCGCCACGAAGGCGGGCACAAAGTCGTCAAAGCCCCGAAAGACATCGCCGATCTGCACCGCTTCGCCGCGCGTCTCCCGTTCGATCATGCGCATATAGCCCACCACCATGGGCCCGGCCAGCAGGCCGGCGCTGATGCCGGCGACCACCATCACCAGCAAGGTGCACACCACATGGGTGAGGACGTTTTTCTTGAAGGTGCCCCAGGCACCCGACAGGCAATCTCCCACGTTGGCTGAAGCCATGGCCATCCCTCCCTATCGTTGGTCGGTCGCAAACGAACGCCGGGCCAGTGTAGCCATCCAGCAGCGAATGCGGTACCCCTGACAGGCCCTCCCTGGCCCTTCCAAGTTTTTCAGGAACGCGCTGCTACAAAATGCCTTGCCAGAGCGCCAGCCGTTCAGGCTGCGAGCAAGGCGCGCACAACAGCGCCTCGCCGAAGTGCTGGAGAAGAGGCTCTTCACCGGCATAGGGCGGCCACCCGGGGTCGCCATGGTGCGCAAACGCGACCCAGCGCTGCTGCAAGGCATCCGCCAGCGCCGGGGGCGGCGTGGGCCCTGCAAGTTCCTGCCCCGTGGGCGTGTGGAGATTGCCGAAGACAAACGGCAGCTCCACACCGTGCGCAGCGCCCAGGCGCCCGCGCCACTGCGGCGAGGGCCAGGTGAATTCATAGCCATGGGCGCTGCGGGCCCAGCGGCTGGCCAGCGCGGCAATGCGCTGCGCGGGCACGCGGTAGTAGTAGTCGGACTGCAACGCGCACAGCCACTCCCCGGGCGTTTGCTGCGCGGGCGGCAGCCTGCTTCGCAGGGCGTGTGCGGCGGAGGCATTCAAGCCCACGTCCTGCGCAAAGGCATGGACCTGCGCCTCTGTCACCCGGTCAATGGCACCGCCGGGCACGTGGTACAGGCGCATCTCCTGCGCGTTGCTGCCCACCAGCACCTGCAGGGCCGGCGGCTGGTCAGCCCAATGCTGCGCCAGCGCCTCCAACGGCGGTGCGGTGAGCACCCGTCCATCGACCACGGGCCGCAAGGGAAAGAAGTTGCGTCCGCCCAGCCCGTGCTGTTGCCGCAGGGCAGGCTCGAAGGCCAGCCGGTGTACGGCGTGCAGCACAGCAGCCTGCTGCGCCGCGCCCAGTGCAGCCAGGGTGGGCTCCACACCCGCCAGCACGGCCACGGCATGGCGCGCCGCAGCGGCCTCTTGCAAGGTCTGGCAGGCGACGCTGGGGCTTTGCAGAATGGCGCGCTGGAACAACCCACGCGAAGCGGGCATGCCCATCAGACAGGCCAAGGCCCCGGCACCGGCCGACTGGCCGAACACCGTGGTGCGCGCTGCATCTCCGCCCCAGGCGTGGATATGGTCGCGCACCCACTGCAGTGCCATCAGCAGATCCAGCAGGCCGCGATTGGCGGGCGCAGCGTGCTCCTCGCCTTCGAAGTGCAAAAACCCGTCAATGCCCAAACGGTACTGCACCGACACCAGCACCACGCCCCGTCGCGCCAGCGACGCCCCGTCGTACAGCGGCTCGCTGGCCGCGCCGCGAAAGAAGCCTCCGCCATGCACCCAGACCATGACGGGCAGGTGGGCTCCTGGCTCGGCGGTTGGCGCCCACACATTGACCGCCAGGCAGTCGTCGCCCCCCAGCATGGGCGCATCGGCACGCGCGCTGCGGGCCAGCTGCGGTGCCATGGGCGCAAACGCGGTGGCATCGCGCACGCCGGACCACGGCGAAACAGGCAACGGCACCGCAAACCGCAGCGCGCCGCGTGGCGCTTTCGCGTACGGCATGCCACGGAACACACGCACGCCCTCCTCCCACAGGCCGCGCAGTTGCCCACCGTGGGCCAGCGTGACCTGAGGCTCTGCAGTGCCCGCCGTCATTCCGTGGCCAGGCCCAGCTTGTCGATCAGCGGGCGCCACACGGCCGCATCACGCGCCGCCCAGGTGCGCGCATCGGCAGGTGCGGTGGCAGTGAGCGTGACGTTCATGGCTTCAAGGCGGGTCTTGTACTGCGAATCGCCACCCCGACACTTCTCAGTGACCGCATTGAGCCGGTTCAGCAACTCGGGGGGCGTGCCGGCCTTGGCCACCACGGCAATCCACGCGGGCCGCGCCAGGTCGCTGGCAGCGGGCAAGGCTTCAGCGATGGTCGGCACATCGGGCAGCAACGGCGAGCGCTGCGCACCAAACAGCGCCAGCGGCACCAGCTTGCCCGCCTTGACCTGTGCTGCTGCCGTGCCAATCACCAGCGTCATCGCGTGGATCTGCTGGCCCATGAGCGCGGTGAGGCCCGCGCCCTCACCCACAAAAGGCACATGGGTGCCGGGCACACCCAGCTTTTCTATCAACGCCGAGGTCAGCAGGTGCGCTGGGCTGCCCTTGCCCGGCGACCCGAAGTTGACCCCGCCCGGCGTGGACCGCGCCAGCTTTTGCAGATCCGCCAGGCTGGCAATGCCCTGCCCTGCGGGCACGGCCAGCACCAGCGGCGACGTGCCCAGCACGGCCACGCCATCAAAGTCGCGCAGCGGGTCGTAAGGCTGCTGCTTGTAGACGTAGGGCGTGATGGTCATCTGCGACATGCCGATGCTCAGCAGGTTATAGCCATCTGCAGGCTGGGCCTTGAGGTAGTTGACGGCCAGGATGCCGTTGGCCCCGGGCTTGTTCTGCACCACGACGGGCTGACCCAACTCGCGCGCGGCGCAGTCGGCCCACACCCGCGTCATGGCGTCCGAGCCACTGCCGGGCGGCTGCTGGGCGATGAGCTGGATGGGTTTGGCCGGGTAGGCAGCAGGCTGCTGCGCCTGGGCACCACCGGCCAAGCTGGCGAGTGCAGCCAGCGCGACCATGCTTGGAACGCGCGTAAAAGCTGAGGTCATGGTGTGTCTCCTGGTAATGTTTTCTTCGATGGATGTCCGCGATGCGTGGCGTGCAGGCGGGAGATGCCGCACGACAAGCAGGCAGACACAAGGGGTCAGCGACGGCGTGTACGTGCCTTGGTGGACACAGCGGCTGCCGTTGATGGCGCAGCCGCTTCGCACCGGGTGGCAATCCAGTCGGCCAGGCAAGCCAGTTGTGCCTGCTGGGCAGCATCGGGCACGGTGGGCGGTGCTGGGGCAAACAGCTGCAGCAGCCCCAGCCCGCGCAGCGACGACAGCACCAGGCCCAGCAGGCCGTCGCGGTCGGGCTCCGCCGCCAGCTCGGGGAAGGCCGTGAAGAAGCCTTCGTGCATGCGCGCCTGCACGCTATGGCGCAGCTCTGCAATGTGGCCCAGCACCTCGGGCTGATTGCGGCAGCCCAGGTAGATGTTCCAGGCCACGATGAAACGCGGCTGCGCATAGACCAAGCTCCACACCGCCTGCACAAACTTCGTAGCCCGTTCGCGCGCTGGCAGCACGGGGCTGGGCCAGAGTTCGCCCGAGCGCACGGTGGACTCGATCAGCTCGCTCAGCACGTTCATCATCAGCACCGCCTTCGACTCGAAGTGGTGCTGCACCGCGCCCGAGGTCATGCCCGCCGACTTGGCCAGCTCGTGGATGGACATCTCCTCCAGGCTCCGGTGCTGGATCACGTCGATGGCCGTGGCGATCAGGTGCTGGCGGGTGGCGGCGCTGCGCTCCGCATGGGTGCGGCGCGCCCCGGCCTTGGGGGAAACACGGTGGTTCATGGCGTTTTCACAATATACATTTCGAACGTAATGTATTTACCCACCCGCTGACCAGCAAGCCCGTGAATACCCGCATCCCCACCCGGGCCCAAGGTGGATCACCCAGGGCCCGGCCACGGGGCCGAACCTAGAATGCTTCTCACTGACCGCACCCACCGGAGACACACACCATGAACGCCCCCACCGCTGCCGCCCACCTGCTGCCCGAAATCCAACTGCGCGACGTTCCGCAAGCCCTCATCGATGCGCTGCAGGCCCGCTTTGGCGCGCAGTGCTCGCTGGCCCAGGCGGTACGCGAACAGCATGGGCGCGACGAAGGCTCGCTGCAGGCCCCACCGCCCAGCGCCGTGGTGTTTGCCGAAAGCACGCAGGACGTGGCCGATGCGGTGAAGCTGGCCAGCCAGTACGAAGTGCCCGTGATCCCCTACGGCGCGGGTTCGTCGCTCGAAGGCCACCTGCTGGCCGTGCAGGGCGGCATCAGCATTGACGTGAGCCGCATGAACCAGGTGCTCAGCATCAACGCCGAAGACCTCACTGTGACGGTGCAACCCGGTATCACACGCAAGGCACTAAACGAAGCCATCAAGGACACCGGTCTGTTCTTCCCCATCGACCCCGGCGCCGACGCCAGCATCGGCGGCATGAGCGCCACGCGCGCCAGCGGCACCAATGCCGTGCGCTACGGCACCATGCGCGAGAACGTGCTGGCGCTGGAGGTGGTCACTGCCAGCGGCGAGGTCATCCACACCGGCACCCGCGCCAAGAAGAGCAGCGCGGGCTACGACCTCACGCGCCTGATGGTGGGCAGCGAAGGCACGCTGGGCATCATGACGCAGATCACCGTGCGCCTGTACCCGCTGCCCGAGGCTGTGAGCGCGGCCATCTGCTCGTTCCCGAGCATCGAGGCCGCCGTGCGTACCACCATCCAGACCATCCAGATCGGCGTGCCGATTGCGCGCGTGGAACTCATCGACCACCACACGGTGCGCATGGTGAACGCACACAGCAAGCTGACCCTGCGCGAAGAACCCATGCTGCTCATGGAGTTCCACGGCTCGCCCGCCAGCGTGAAGGAACAGGCCGAGATGGTGCAAGACATTGCCAGCGAATTTGGCGGCCAGGCCTTCGAATGGGCCAGCACGCCCGAAGAACGCACCCGCCTGTGGACCGCGCGGCACAACGCCTACTTCGCCGCCGTGCAAAGCCGCCCCGGCTGCCGTGCCATCAGCACCGACACCTGCGTTCCCATCAGCCGCCTGGCCGACTGCCTGCTCGAATCGGTTCATGAAGCCGAAGCCAGCGGCATCCCCTACTTCCTCGTCGGCCACGTTGGCGACGGCAACTTCCACTTCGGCTACCTCATCGACCCGAACAGCGCCGAAGAACGCACCAAGGCCGAAGCCATGAACCACACCCTGGTGGCCCGCGCCCTGAGCATGGGCGGCACCTGCACGGGTGAGCACGGCGTGGGCATCCACAAAATGGGCTTCTTGCTGGACGAAACCGGCACCGGCGCGGTGGACATGATGCGGGCCATCAAGCGCGCGCTGGACCCGAAGAACATCCTGAACCCCGGCAAGATTTTTGCGATGTGAGGGCATGGGGCCGTCCCCCGGGACGGCAGAGACCCGTGGCCGATCGAGCCGCAAAAAGATGGCGGGGGTGCCACCGGGTGCATCTCCGTACCCATCACTGAACAACAAGAGAGGTCAACGTGGGTGCTTGGGGAGCGGGTCTCTTTGCCAACGACACAAGCTGTGATGTTCGCGACGACTATGTCCGGCACCTGACGCACGGACTCTCGGCCGAGGAGGCTTGCCAGAAGATCCTGGCCCGGTACGGCGATCTGCTCGCCAACACGGGAATCGCCTGCCTTGTGTACTTCGCCCTGGCCGACACCGCATGGCGCTATGGGCGACTGGATCAGGCACTGAAAGACATAGCCCTTTCGCTGCTGCAGTCGGGTGGCGATATTGATGTGTGAGAGCGGGATGCACCTGACGACGTCGCGTCGCGCCGCAAAACCCTCCAGGCACTGGAGGCCCGCCTCCACACGCCCCAACCGCCGGAAAAGCCGATCCAGGTTTCACCACCACAGCCAAAGAAGATCCGGACCACAGCCCCTGTGGGAACGGTTTTCTCTTTGGACCTGCCCCTGGGAGGCTCGGCCCTGCTGGTGCTGGTGGGGTTTGCGGAGCTGGAGAACAGCGTGGATCCCGTCTTTTCGGTCCTCTGCCAGCGCTTTGCCTCGTCATCAGAGATGCCCGCACAGATTACCGTGAGCGATGCGACGCTGGTGCTTTCAAAGACCTCTTATCAGCCCTATCAACACGTCGCCATTCTTCCCAAGGACGAAAGAAAGAACATACTTTCCGGGCTCGGCCAAACCAGTATCCCGGTGGCCGGCGCCATGCCTTACCAACGCGACCGTACGGTGTGGTTGACCCTGGGGCGCATTGCCAAAGAAATCGACGCGCACTTGACTACCGAGCCTGCGCGTGCATAGCACCACGCCCCTGCCCCTGACGTGTGTTGCGTCCGTGCAAGCGCGTTTTGACAGTGCACAGAAAGCCTATGCCATTTGACATGTACGCCAACGGCCAGCACGAAGCCATCCAGCACCAGGAAGAGTTCATCTTTGCGCTGGCCCAGGCCAACGCTCCTCAGTTCCCGGCACTTTCAGCGCTATGGGAGGCGTACTACAACGATCCCCGTATCTCATCCGCTCAAGCCAGCGCACTGTTGCATGAACTGATTGCGCTGCTGGCTATCAACGGCGGTAGCGCCAACAAGTCCCTGGTGAACACCGTCGTTCGTTTGTTGCCCTTTTTCAGCATGGCCAGCCAAGGCGGTCATGAGATCAGAACGCAGAGTGACTGAGAAGATGTGCCCGCGCATCTAGAAAGCGCAGAAGCGGGCATGGAGTTGCTCCGGTCACCCGGCCTGCCGCTACTGGATGATTGCTCGGCGCGCACGTGAAGATCACCAAGCCAGTCATGCACTTTCGGCCGAATGCAACGAACTACGGCATGCCAGTTTCCAGCGTGGCGCGTGAATCCGGCGGCGCTTCTTCCCGGTCGTACATGCCGTAGTCCCGTACCACAGCGGCCACACGCAAACGGTAGTCACGGAAGATGCTGGCGCGGCCCAGCCGCTGGGTGTGACGGTGGGCTTCCATCTGCCGCCAACAGGCCACGGCCTCCTCGTCGCGCCAAAAGGACAGCGACAGCAGACGGCCAGGCTCAGTCAGGCTCTGAAAGCGCTCAATGGAAATGAAGCCATCCACTTGCTCCAGCAGCGGACGCAACGCTGCAGCCGCTTGAAGGTAAGCGTCCTGCTGACCGGGCGCTGGTTGAACTTCAAAGATCACGGCCATCATGCGGCAGGCTCCTGCCGGTGGGCGGGCAGGCCCAATGTGCCTTCCACCCCCTGCGTGAACGTGCGCTCCTCGCGCAGGATGAAGCGCTTTTCCTGCGCCAGCACAAAGTTAGCGAGGCCTTCGGGGACTGCGCGCAGCCGCGCACGGTAGGCCTCGTAGGCGGCCAGGGAGTCAAAGCCGATCAGGCCCCAGGCCTCGTAGTTGCTGCCTTCATGCGGCAGAAAGTAGCCCAGCAGATGGCCGCCGCAGCGGGGAATGATCTGGCCCCAGCGGCGCGCGTATTCGGCAAACGCCTCGCGCTGAAAGGGATCGATTTCGTAGCGAATGAAGCATGTGATCATGGCGTTCAGGAGAGGTTGGTGGACAAGGGTTTCACGATAGGCGGTTGACGGCCATCAATGGTTCGCCCAAGATCGAACCATGAAAGACGGCCCCCACATCGCGCGCATTGCCGCGCTCATCGGCGACAGCGCACGCGCCGAAGTCCTCACCGCCCTGATGGCGGACCGCGCGCTCACGGCCACCGAGCTGGCCGACATTGCAGGCGTGACCAAGCAGACCATCAGCGCCCACCTCGCCAAGCTGCTGGATGCAGGCCTGATCGCCGTGGAGAGCCAGGGTCGGCACCGCTACTTCCGGCTGGCAGACCGTGATGTGGCGCACTTGCTGGAGTCACTGATGAACGTGGCGTTTCGTGCCGGTGCCGTGCGGCTGCGCGCCAGCCCGCGAGAGCCTGCGCTGCGCCGCGCGCGCATGTGCTACGACCACCTGGCGGGCGAGGTGGGCGTGCAGTTTTATGAAGCGCTGGTGCGCCAGGGCATGCTGCAGGCCACACCCCAAGGGACGACCATCACGCCCGCTGGCGCGCGGTGGTTTGCGCACGTGGGTATCGACACGTCCACACTGGCGCTGCAGCGGCGCATGGTGTGCCGCCCCTGCCTGGACTGGAGCGAGCGCCGCCACCACCTGGGCGGCGCATTGGGCGCGGCGCTGCTGCAGCGCCTCTTCGAAGGGGGATGGGCACACCGCGCGCAGGGCTCACGCGTGGTGCACTTCACCCCCAAGGGCGAGCTGGCGCTGCGCCAGTGGCTGGCCACCTGTCCAGATGCCCCAAACCCCAGTGCCGCACAAGGCTCCGCACCATGCTGAACACCCTGCTGCTTTTTGTTGCCACCGCGCTCGCAGAAATCGTGGGCTGCTACCTGCCCTGGCTGTGGCTCAAACACGGCAAGCCCGCGTGGATCCTGTTGCCCGCTGCCGCTAGCCTGGCCCTGTTTGCCTGGCTGCTCACGCTGCACGACACCGCAGGCGCAGGCCGCGTGTATGCGGCCTACGGCGGGGTCTATATCGGGGTGGCACTGGTATGGCTGTGGGCGGTGGATGGCATCCGCCCCACGCCATGGGATGTGGCGGGCGTTCTGGTCGCGCTGGCGGGCATGGCGATCATCATGCTGCAGCCCGAGCACTGAGTGCCCCCCTGAGTCGCCTTCGGCGCGGTCCCCCATGGGGGGGAGCACGCGGTGGCCCGGCAAAGCCGGTTCCACGGGTGCACTGGCCTGGGCAGCGCCAGCCTCAAAGGCTGTGGCGCCAGAGGGCTCAATTCACCTTGATCAACCGCCAGTCGATGCGGTTGTCCGGCCGCTGCACCAGTTCCACGTTTTTCTTCATGGCCCAGGCCAGCATCTGGTTGTGCAGGGGGATATGGGCCACGGTGTCGTTCTGCAGCTGCAGGCCTTCGGTGAGCAGCCGGTTGCGCACGGGCAGGTCGGTCTCGGTCTTCACGCGGTCCACGATGTAGTCCATGCGCTCGTTGCTGTAGCGGCCCAGGTTGTAGTTGCCATCGCCCCCCGTGGTCTTGGTGCGGGTGAGCGACTGCAGTGTGTACAGCGCATCAAACGTCGGCACGCCCCAGCTCAGCAGCGCGATGCTGGCCTCGTGCCGCTGGGCCATGGGGTAGTAGCTCACGGCGGGCATGGTGCGCAGCTTGGCCTTGACGCCGATGCGCGACCACATGGCGGTGATCGCCTGGCACAGTTGCTCGTCCTGCACGATGGCGTTGTTGCTGCAGGCAAAGTCCACCTCAAAGCCGTCGCTGTAGCCGGCTTGCGTCAGCAGTTCTTTGGCGGCATTGGGGTCATAGGGCAAACGTTTGTCGACCGCCTCGGTCCACCCGTTGACCAGGGGCGAAACCATCGCGCCCGTGGGTTTTGACATGCCGCGCATGGTCACGCGCTGCAGTGTTGCGCCATCGATGGCCTGGTACAGCGCCTTGCGCACGCGCAGGTCTTTCAGCGGATTCTTGCCCTTGATGTTGCTGCCCGCCAGTTCGTCGCGGAACTGGTCCATGGCCAGGTACACGGTGCGGTTCTCCACCATCTCCATGACCTTGAGGTTCGGGTTGGCTTTGATGCGGCTCAGGTCCTGGATGCTGGTGTCGCGCACCATGTCCACCTCGCCGGACAGCAACGCGGCTATGCGCGTGGCCTCGGACTTGATGGGCAGGTAGGTGATCTCGGTCACGTTGCCTTCCGCCTTGCCTGCGTTCCACCAGCCCGGATTGGCAGCGAACACAATCTTCTGGTCGGGCACCCATTCCTTGAGCACGTACGGGCCTGTCCCCATGGCGTTGCGGTGCGAATAGGTTTCGTCCTTGGCCTTGATGTCCTTGGGCTCCACCGCGTTGTTCTTCTCGGCCCAGGCCTTGCTCATCACGCGCAGCTCGGTCAGCTGGTTGAGCAGCACCGGGTTGGGGTTCTTCAGAAAGATGTCGATGGTCTCGCCATCCACCTTGGCAATGCGGTCCATGCCCTGGGTGTAGATGGCGTAGGTGGACGTCTTGCTCATCGCACGCTGCAGCGAATACACGACGTCGTCCGCCGTCATGGCAGAGCCGTCACTGAACTTCACGCCCTGGCGCAGCTTGAAGCGCATCTGCGTGGGGCTGACCTGCTGCCACGACGTGGCCAGCAGCGGCTCCACCCTGAGCGTGCGGCTGTTGAACATGACCAGCGACTCGTACACCGCCGCATGGATGCCGTTGCCCAGAGCGCTGTTCTGCGAATGGATGTCCATGGTCTGGATGTCGCTGGAGCCGGACCACTTGAAGGGTTTGGCCCAGGCATAGTTGGGCAGCAGGCAGGGGAGCAGTGCCACAGCGGCGATGGACACGGCTGGCAGGTATCTAGATAAAAGCGGGGAAGACAGCAGCTGCACAGATAACTCCTCGTGAATGAAAGGCAACACTTTGCAGCACATGAATGGGTCTGGAGACCATGGAAATCCCGGTAGGACACGTTGCTCAGCACCACAATCGGGTGCCCAACGATCTGCCCTATGAGCCGCACCTCCATCCGAACCGTGATCCTTTCCCTGGCGGGTGTAGCCTTCGCCGCCCTGTGTGGCCTGCTCATCACCATCGGCTACATGTTTTCTATGGAGGATTTCGTGGCGCAGCCCGGATCTCCTGTTTACTACGCGGGCATATCGCGATTGATTCGAAGCCTGGGAGTACCGGAGGGTGCAGAGGATCAGGAATACTTCGGATCGGTGGGCGATGGCAACAAGCCGCCGCAATCGCAGCTTGGCTTCACCACGGCAGCTGGCGCAGGCGAACGGGTCTGGAATGCCTTGGATGCTCAACTCTTGGGCCAGGGGCTGCAGCACTCCACAGCATCCCATGACGACACGGATCCCACACCCGCATACAGCACCAACCTGAGTACGGTGGTGCCTACCCTCCGTGAAGTGCAATACCGGTCGGCACGAGGAGACTTGGTTGTACTGAGTATGCATGCACTGCCTAAGAACAACGGCCAGGCGACAGTGCGTTTCTCAATCACCCATTTCGACTGAAGCGCAGCCTGCCCTTGTTCAGGGCGCCGTCAAGGTCTGAGCAACGGGTACCGCGCCGCCGCTGCATCCGTCCCCACCTGCAGCAGATTAATCACCCCCATTACATCGTCTACCAGCCACACAGCCTTCTCCAGCGCATCAGACTGCGCTTGCGACTGCACGCAGCCCTTGAGCGTCACCAGCCGCCGCTCGCCCAGCACCCACACGCTGGTGTCGTCAAAGCGGCCGTCCTGCTGGATGTAGCGCTGCACGCGCGGGATGATCTCGGCGTCGTACAGGTAGGAGTTGGGCAAGCGACAGCGCCCCACGCGGTGGCAGCTGCCGCCATGCTGAGAGCGCACATGCGCCAGTTCGCGCACCTCGGCCTCGGTGTACAGAGGCCCTTCGGGCACGGGACATTGCGGGATGGCTTGGGTGACCTGGACGAAGGGGTCGTTGAAGGCGTTGGTGCGCGGCGCGGCGCCCGAAGGGGCCTGGGCAGCGGCTGACGCGGCCAAGAGGCCCAAAACCAGGCCGTAGAGCACGACAAAAAGCGACCGATACGACGGATACAAGCGCATGGATGAGTCCCTGGCTGCGGGTCTGGGCCGCAGGCGACCGCCATCGTACGGGCGTGGTTTTCTGCCGTAAAGACAGCCGACCACGCGCAGAACGCGGCGCAGTCCTGCAGACGGCGCAACCGATGGCGGGATGATGGGCAGGGACGCGCCTTCAGCGGCACGGCCAAACAGGCCAATACGCTTCATTATTGATAGCAGATGAGGCATGCAAGACCGGCGCTTGTGGCAGATTGGACGTCAAAAGTGCCTGCAACACCCCACCGGGCAAACCCGGGCAGCCCCACCGGCTTTGCCTTGCCGCCTACGATGCCACACGCATGTCCTGCAACGAATTGATCGTCCACCGCCCCGAAGGCCTGTACTGCCCCCCCGGCGACTTCTACATCGACCCCTGGCGGCCGGTGGAGCGGGCCGTGATCACGCACGCGCATTCGGACCATGCGCGCATGGGTTCGGCCCACTACCTGGCACACCACGACAGCGCGGGCACGCTGCGCAACCGGCTGGGGGCGGACATCGCGCTGCAGACGCTGGCCTACGGCGAGTTCATCAACCACCATGGCGTGCGCGTTTCGCTGCACCCGGCCGGGCACGTGCTGGGGTCGGCCCAGGTGCGCGTCGAACACGGCGGCCAGGTGTGGGTGGCCTCGGGCGACTACAAACTGGAAGACGATGGCACCTGTCCGCCGTTCGAGCCGGTGCGCTGCCACACCTTCATCACCGAATCCACCTTCGGTCTGCCTATCTACCGCTGGCCGTCGCAGCCCGCGCTGTTTGCCGACATCAATGCCTGGTGGGCTGCCAATGCAGCGGCAGGAAAGGCCAGCGTGCTGTACGCCTACGCATTCGGCAAGGCGCAGCGGCTGCTGCACGGGGTGGATGCCAGCATCGGGCCCATCGTGGTGCATGGGGCGGTGGAGCCGCTTAACGCCGTGTATCGCGCGGCGGGCGTGGACCTGCCGCCCACGCTGCGCGTGACGGACCCGGGCCTCACCAAGGCCGACCTGAAACGCGCGCTGGTGCTGGCGCCGCCCTCGGCAGCGGGCACCTCTTGGCTCAAGCGCTTTGGTGATTTTTCCGACGCGTTTGCCAGCGGGTGGATGCTGGTGCGCGGCGCACGCCGACGCCGTGGGGTGGACCGGGGCTTTGTGATGAGCGACCACGCCGACTGGCCCAGCTTGCAAAAAGCCATTGGCGCCACGGGCGCGGAGCGCGTCATCGTGACACACGGCAGCACGGCCGTGATGGTGCGCTGGCTGTGCGAGCAAGGGCTGCACGCCCAGGTGTTCGCCACCGAATACGGCGCCGATGACAACGAGGACGATGCAGGGGAGGCGCCTGAGGTGACAGGTAGCACACCCACACATGAGGCAGCCGCATGAAGGCCTTTGCCCAGCTGTTCCAGGCGCTCGACGCCACCACCGCGCAGTCGGCCAAACTCGCGGCACTGGTGGCTTACCTGCGCGTGGCACCGCCCGCCGATGCAGCCTGGGCCACGTACTTTCTCGCAGGCGGCAAACCCCGCCAGATGGTGCCCACCAAGCGCCTGAAAGCGCTGGCGCAAGAGGCCGCTGGCCTGCCCGAGTGGCTGTTTGAAGAAAGCTACCAGGCCGTGGGCGACCTGGCCGAAACGTTGGCCCTGCTGCTACCCCCGCCCGCCCAGC